>NZ_JBLROA010000008.1:0-146255 GCF_047921505.1 Micromonospora sp. SL1-18
TGTGACGTGCCGCCGGTCCGGCTCCACCCGGATGGTGCCGGTGGTGAACCGGCAGGCGAGCCGGGCGGTGTGCTTGGACTTGCGCCGGGGCATGCCCACGCGTTTGCCTTTGCGCTGCCCGCGCTTGGAGGTGGCGTAGTTGTCGAACGCCGCCGCCGCGTTCGCCAGGCCTGTGTTGTACGCCTCCTTTGAGTTCTCCTCCCACCAGTCAGCAAAACGCGGGTCGGTCTTCTTGACCTCGTTGAACACCTTCCGCAACGCCAGCAGCGACCACGGCCGCCACGGCGTCAACTCTTCCTCGGCGATGCCGTACGAGGCCTCGGCCTTGCGCTGCCACCACGACGCCATTACCCAGGCCACGGCCCAGTTGTAGGCGGCGCGAGCCGCACCACAATGCGACCGCAGCCGCTGCTCCTGCCCGGCGTTCGGGTCCAACGCGAAACGGAACGCCTGGAGCACGAAACCGGGACGCGGCTCGAACTTCTTCACACCGACGGCTCCTCGGTGGCCAGGGCGCGGGCGACGCGATTCTTGCCTGCCCGCTGCCCGTACAGCCGGACACACATCGATATCAGCACGTCGGCCATGTCCTTGACCAGGTCGTCCGTGGACTCCTCTGAGCCGAGGATCACCAGACGGGGCCCGGTAGCAGCCAGTGCGGCCTGCAGATGCTCCACACCGAACCGGGCCAACCGATCCTTACGCTCGACCACGATCACGGCCAGCCGGGTCGGCGAGGACCGGGTACAGCTAGCGGCACTTGCCATCCAAGCCGGGCACCGACCTCGGTCACGATCTCCGCCACGGCGAAGCCCTGGGCGTTCGCCCCCTCCAGCACCCGCACCGTCTGGCGATCCAAGTCGCTCTTCCGGCCACCACAGGAGACACGGCAGTAGGCGACGACACGGCCCGTCACGGCCGATGCCTCCTCCATAATCCACGTACCAGACGGCGCCTGCCCGACAGGCACAGGCACAGGCATCCTGCCGTCCCTCACCCACCGCCAAGCAGTCTGATAGGCAACGCCCTGCCGTCGCGCCCAGTCCGACAGACTCACACGATCACGATAGATGACCACATGCGACACAGCTGCCCATAGAATCAGGAGCTGTTGTTGACCCCTGTCACAGCAGGGCCATGGCCCGGGGTCGCGGGATCAGCGCCGCGTCGGGCGAAGCCGGAGGGTGACGACCTGGAACGGTCCCAGGGCGAGATCCACCGCGTTGCCCTCGACCGAGACCGGGGCGAGCGCGCTGATCTCGGCGTTGTCCCGTTCGAGCAGGTCACAGACCCGCACCTCGGCGAGATCGAACGACGCGGTGAGCCGGGTACGGGCGCGGCCGCCGAGCGCCTCGTAGAGCCGGATGATCACGTCACCGGACCGGTCGTCGGCCAGCTTCACGGCCTCCACCACGACGCCGGGGTCGGTCACCTCGATCAGCGGAGCGACCGGTCGCGCGCCCAGGTGCCGGCGGATCGGCAGGTTCGCCTGGTAGCCCTCGCGTACCGCGTCGGCGATCTCCGCGCCGCAGACCAGCGCGTACCCGAAGCGGTGCGAGCCCTGGTCTGTGTTCGGGTCGGGGTAGCGGGGACCGCGCAGCAGGGAGAGCCGTACCGTGGTCGGCTGCGCCCCCAGCACGTCACCGGGGGGTTGGCGGGTCACGTCATGGCCGTACGTGCCGTCGTTGACCAGCGCCACGCCGTACCCGGGCTCCCCGACGTGCAGCCACCGGTGCGCGCAGATCTCGAACCTCGCCGCGTCCCACGACGTGTTGGTGTGGGTCGATCGCTGCACGTGGCCGAACTGGATCTCCGAGCTGGACTGCGCGGCCTGGACGTCGATCGGGAAGGCGACCTTGAGCAGTGTCTCCTGTTCGTGCCAGTCCACCTCGGTGGTGAACCGCAGCACGCGCTCGCCGGCCGCGAGTGACACGGTCTGGACGTACGCCGAGTTCCGGTCGTCGCGGGTCACCCGGACCTGGGCCTGCCGGGGATCGTCCGCCTCGACCACGATCTTGGTGACCTCGGTCAGGTCGCGGCGCCGGTGGCGATAGAAGTCCTCGATGTCCCACGCGTCGAACTTGTTGGGCGTGTCCGGGTGCAGTTGCAGGACGTTGGCCGCAGTGCCGGGCCGAAGCACGTCGCGGTCGGCGACCAGGTCGCGGATCGCGGACACCGTCCCGTCCGCGTCCAGGCGCACCCGGAGCAGGCCGTTGTCCAGCACCGTGCCGTCCGGTCCGGACCGCACCGACACGTCCGGGGCACCGCCGTCCTGGCCCGCTGAGACCCCGAGCGCCGGTACGCCGTCCCGCTCGTGCGGCGCGGCGTTCGCGCTCAACGGCACCGACCCGGGGCCGGTCAGGGCCGTCAGCGCCGCGTCGATCACCGCTTCCAGCCGGTCCGCCAGCTTCGCGTACGTCTGCCGCGCCTCGCGGTGCACCCAGGCGATCGAACTGCCGGGCAGGATGTCGTGGAACTGCAGCAGCAGCGTTTCCTGCCAGATGGCGTCGAGTTCGGCGTACGGGTACGGATGACCGGTCCGCAGTGCCGCGGCGGTGGACCACAGCTCGGCCTCCCGCAGCAGGTGCTCGGTCCGCCGGTTGCCGCGTTTCATCGCCGACTGGCTGGTGTACGTGCCCCGGTGGTATTCGAGGTACATCTCGCCGCTCCACACCGGGGCGTCCGGGTATTCCCGTTCCGCCTCGGCGAAGAACTCCGCGGGGGTGCGGATGGCGACCCTGGGCGAGCCTTCGAGGTCGGCCACTCGCCGCGCCGTTTCGAGCATCTCCCTGGTCGGGCCGCCCCCGCCGTTCCCGTAGCCGAACGGCAGCAGCGACACGCTGGAGCGCCCGTGCTCGGCGAAGTTGCGCACCCCGTGCGCCAGATCCTTTCCGGACAGCTCCGAGCTGTACGTTTCGGCGGGTGGGAAGTGGGTGAAGACGCGGCTTCCGTCGATCCCCTCCCACCAGAACGTGTGGTGCGGGAAGCGGTTGGTCTGGTTCCAGGACATCTTCTGGCTGAGGAACCAGCGGAATCCGGCCAGCCGGGCGAGCTGTGGCAGCGCCGCCGAGTAGCCGAACGAGTCGGGGAGCCAGACCTCCCGGGGCTCGACGCCGAACTCGGCGGCGAAGAACCGCTTGCCCTGGGTGAACTGGCGCACCATCGCCTCGCCGCCCGGCATGTTGGTGTCGGACTCCACCCACATGCCGCCGACCGGGAGGAATTGCCTGGTGGCCACCTTCTCCGCGACGCGGCGGTACACCTTCGGGTGGTGCTCCCGCAGCCACGCGTACTGCTGGGCGGAGGAGCAGGCGAAGACCAGTTCCGGGTATTCGTCGGCGAGCGCCACGACGTTGGAGAAGGTCCGGGAAGTCTTGCGGATGGTCTCGCGTACGGGCCAGAGCCAGGCCGAGTCGATGTGGGCGTGCCCGACGGCGGTGATCCGGTGGGCGCTCGGCACGGCGGGGGAGGCGAGCGCGCCGGCCAGGCGGGCGCGGGCGGCGGCGGCCCCGCCGGAGACATCGGCGACGTCGAGTTCGTCGAGCATCAGTTCCAGAGCCCGGCGGATCTCGTGGTGTCGGGGGTCCGTCTCGGCCAGCTGCAGCGCGAGCTGGTGCAGCACCTGTACGTCCAGGACGAGCGCGTGCACCTCCTCGTCGAGCACCGCGAGTTCCGCCTGGTCCAGCCGGTAGAGCGGGCGGGCGGGCACCGTCTCCGGATCGCCGAGCGGGGAGATGCTGCCGTCGAACCGGGGGTTGGCGGCCGCCTCGATGTACACCTCGACCCGCTCGCCACCGGCGGCGGGCCGGGCGATCGGCACGTACGCCGTCCGTGGCTCGATGCCCTTGATCGGCGTCCCGTCGGCCGTGTACGCGAGGCCCTCGGACCGGAATCCCGGCCCGGCCCGCTCGAAGCCGAGATCGACGAGAAGCTCGACCCGGCCGCCCCGCATCCGCGCCGGCACCTCTCCGGTGAACCGGAACCAGGTGGTGCTCCAGGCGCGTCCCCACGGCTGGCCCACTGCGAAGGGCGCGTACGCCATGGCCAGCCCCTCGCTTGCCGGCACCGGCTCGCCGGGCAGGTGTGCCGCCTCGACGTGCACGGGTTCGGCGTCCCGGTAGAGCGCCGGGACGAGTCGTTCGTTGAGAGCGCGTTCGATCCGCTCGGTCAGGTCGGACAGCGACCGGTGCATCCGGAACTCCGGGGGTGGGGTGAGGGCGGGACCCCGTTGGGGTGGGATCGCAACCATATCCGCACACCACGCTTCGTGGCCACGCCGATGCGCTCAGATATGGGTGCCTCGCCGCCCGTCGCTCGCCAATCCCGGTGACCTTTTCGCCCGCATGCCTGGTATCGATCCCAGAGGGCGGATCTAGCCGCCGCCGTCGCGTCGGCGTTGGCTCGGTGCCATCCGTACGGCCGGCGACGTCGCGGCGGACGAGTCCCGGTCGGGCTCCATGTCGCGCCGCCCGGTCGGCGCCACCGGCATCGGCGACTCCGTCAACGCCCCGTGCGGGGCGTCGGCGAGATCCCACTCGATCAGGTCGACCTCCCGGATGTCGCCACCGTCGACCGGTACCCGGAAGGTGCGGAGCTGGCTTGGGCCGAAGTCGGCCGTGATCACCCGGCCCAGCATCGGCAGCTCGATCCGGCCCCGGCCGGGCCGGCCGGTGCTCTCCACCGCGCGGACGATCAGGTCCGGGGTGCCGGTGCCGTCCTCGCTTCCCTTGACCGCGGTCACCAGGATCTGGTCACCGCCGTCGGACAGGTAGCTCTGCTCGGCGGGCAGCGGGCCACGGTGGAAGCTCTCCAGCATGGCCCGCACCGGCGAGCCCAGCTCGGCGGCCCGTCGCGGCAGGTCCGCGGCACGCCAGTTGCCCCGATGCGGTACGAGAAGGTAGCGGAACGACTGGATTCCCTGGTCCTGGTACGAGTAGAAGCCGTCCGGATCGAGCTGCCGGGGATCGTGCCAGGAATAGACGGGGCTGCGTACCGCGGTGATCCCGATGCTCGGGCTGTCCCCTCCCGCGGAGCCCGGGGAGCCCGGCGAGACGTCGTACCCGTGCTTGGCGTTGTTGACCACCGCGAGGCCCGCCGGATGGCCGCCCACCGTCCCGCTGATGTCCACCCATGACTGGGCCGGGTTCTCCCCACCGTCGACCGGCTGCTCGATGGACCCGAACGGGATCTCGTAGGTGGACACCGGATCGGCCACGGCCATCGGGAAGCAGAGCTTGAGCAGGTGGGCCTGCTCGCGCCAGTCGATCGTCACCCGGACCTCGAGCTGGTCGTCGCGGTGCCCGAGGATGAACTCCTCGACCATCGTCGAGCGGTGCCACTCCCGTTCCACGCGGAGCCGGGCCCGTAGTGGTCCCGCTTCGCGCAGTGTGATGCGGGTGGTCCGCATGGGGGCGCCGGGCCAGCGGTACGAGACGACGCGGTGGCCCCAGGTATCGGTCGGGTCCTGGCAGATCTGGGTGTGTTCGCCCCGGGCACCGGCCACCAGGTCCACGCCGGTCCGCTTGTCCAGCAGCGCGGTCAGCCACCCGGTCTCCGGGTCGATCTCGACCCGGAGCAGCTCGTTCTCCAGGACCGTACCGGTGGCGTGGAGGAAGCCCGCGGGCCGCTCGCTGACCGCCGCGTCCGCCGGCGCGGGGCCGGAGCGCAGCCGGTAGAGCCGGTAGCCCAGCGGCGGCACCACCGCCTCGAACACGGTCGCGCCGCGTCCCTTGTCGTCCGTCGTCGCCACGGACTGGGTTCGCTGGGCGGTGGTCACCCCGCTGGCGGCGTCGACCACGTGTACGCCGGTGGGCTGGGCACCGTACTGCAGCTCGACCTGGGCCGTCACCGGCCACGGATGCGGGTTGAAGACCAGCACCGGCTGGGTGCCCTGCTCCAGCGGGATGTCCACGTTGCGGGCGATCACGTTGTGGGTACGCGTGATGATCCGCTTCGCCACGGCCACCGCCTCGCCGAGCTGGTCGCGGGCGTCGTCGTAAGCGCTCTCGATCGCCGATCCGGGAAGGACGTCGTGGAACTGGTTGAACAGGATCTGCTTCCAGGCGCGGCCGAGGTCCTCCCTCGGGTAGTCCAGCCCGAACAGCGTCGAACCCACCACGCCCCACCGTTCCGCGGCGAGGATCGCGGCTTGGGCCCGGCGCTGCCAGAGCTTGATCCCGGAGTGCGCCGAGTAGCACCCCGGGGCGTGCATCTGCAGGTCGTCCCGCCACACGGGGAGCTTGGCGAGGCCGGCGTCGCCCCGGCTCTTGGTGAACTCCTCGAAGTAGCGCGCCGGCGACGAGATGACCATTCGGCCGAACGAGCCCATCCGGTCGTACCGGTGGATGGACTCGATGTTGGCCCGGGTCGGCCCGCCACCGTGGTTGCCGACGCCGAAAAAGATCATCAGGTCGCCCAGCCCGTGGTCCAGCACGCCGAGCGACTTGTCGGTCTGGCCCGCCACGTCGCCCGGCGGGCTGCAGTATTCGAACGGGATCCGGTACGCGAGCACCCGGGAGCCGTCCGGGGACTCCCACCAGAAGGCGGTGCCGGTGAGGCTGGTCTCGTGTGGGCCCGGCCGCAGGAAGCAGTACGCGTGCATGCCCTGGCCGCGGAGGATCTGCGGCAGCATGCCGTGGTGCCCGAACGGGTCGACGTTCATGCCGACCGTGGCGGTGACCCCGAACTTCTCCTTGAGATAGCGCTGGCCGTACAGGCCCTGCCGAACGAACGACTCGCCGGACGGCAGGTTGCAGTCCGGCTCGACCCACCAGCCGCCGACCAGTTGCCAGCGGCCGTCCGCGACCCGCTCGCGGATCCGGGCGAACAGCTCCGGGTCGGACTCCTCTACCCAGCTGAGCAGGACGACCTGATTGCAGGTGAAGACGAAGTCGGGGTACTCCTCCATCCGGTGGATCGCCGACCAGAAGGTTGCCCGGGCCTCCTGGTAACCCTCCTGCCACGGCCACAACCAGACCGGATCGAGATGGGCGTTCCCGATCATGTGCAGGGTGCGGTCCGGCGTGGCGGTGGGGCGGTTCGTGGGGTGCGGATCGGCCGGCTGGTCTCCGGACGGGGCGTTCGATACCGGCGCCACCGGCCGCTGCGGGGGCGCAGCCGGGTGGGCGGTCGCGCCGGCGTCCGCGGGGTGCGTGGTGCTGCCTTCGCCCGCCTGTCCTTCGAGCCTGGTCACGCCGTCGGCTCCTCTCCGGCGGCCCACGCGTCGACCATCTCACTGATCACGTGCAGCATCAGGGTGTGCATCTCCTGGATCCGCTGGGTGCTCCTGGACGGGACGAGCAGGATGCGGTCGGCGTGGCTTGCGGCCGGTCCGCCGTCGCCACCGGTGAACAACACCGTCGAGGCGCCCTTCGCCTGCGCGGCGGCGAGGGCCGCCAGCACGCTGGGCGAGCGCCCCGAGGTGGTGAAGGCGACGACCACGTCGCCCGGTCCAGCGAGCGCCTCCACCTGTCGCCGGAAGACGTCCTCGTACGAGTAGTCGTTGGCGATACAGGTCATCGCGCTGGCGTCGGTGCTCAGGGTCACCGCGGGCAGCGGACGGCGGTCGCGTTTGTAGTGGCCGACGAGTTCGCCGGTCAGGTGCTGGGCGTCGGCGGCGCTGCCCCCGTTGCCGAAGGTGTAGACGGTGCCGCCGCGGGCGAGCCGCTCGCAGACGAGGGCGCCGGCCGCGCGGATCTCTCCGGACAGTGTGGCTGTCGCCTCGGCGACGGCCACATGCTCGCCCAGTTGCGTCTCCAGCCAGTCAGACATTTGCTTCTCCACGTGCCGGTTCCGCGCCAGTTCCCGGTCTTGCTCGAGTTCGGTGGCCAGGTCTGCGCCGGTGAGCAGGTCATGGCCGATCGCCCCGGCGCCCACCAGGCAAACCAGGTCGCCGAGTTCGGCCCGGACGACCCGGGCGGCCCGGGCCGCCGGCGCCATGGCCTCCCGCGCGACCAGTTCGCGGATGGGATCGATCAGCATGTCGCCCGCGCGGGTGACGCCTCCTCCGAGTACGACCATGTCGGGCTCGAAGACGTTCACCAGGTCGGTGACCGCCGCGCCGAGCAGGTCCGTGGTTTCCGCCCAGACCTTGCCGGCAAGCGGGTCGCCGGCCGCGGCGGCCGCCGAGACGTCCGCGGCGGTCGGGGCAGCCGGCAGCACGGCCAGCGGCGAGGGCGCGCCGTCCGTCAGCGCCTCGCGGACCCGCTCGGCGATAGCGGTACCCGAGGCGTATGCCTCGACGCAGCCGCGCCGCCCGCAACAGCAGAGCCGGCCGCCACGGTGAACGGTCAGGTGGCCGAACTCGCCACCATTGCCGGCCGCGCCGCGGTGCAGACCGCCGTTGATGATTGCGCCACCGCCGATGCCCGTCGACACGGTCAGGTACAACATGGTGCTGGTGCCCCGGCCGGCGCCGAACCGGTACTCGGCGATGGCCCCCACGGTGGCGTCGTTCTGCAGCGCGAACGGCACGCCGAAGGCGTCCGCGGCCAGCGGGCCGATCGGCACGTCGATCCACCCGGGTAGGTGTGGTGGGCATTGCAGCACGCCGGACGGCGCGTCCAGGGGCCCGCCGCAGGCGATGCCCACGGCCCGGACCTTCCCGATGTTCGCTCGCTCGATCGCGCGACGGCCCAGGTCGAAGAGCCGTCGCGTCACCACGGGCCAGCCCTCCTCGCGCCGGGTTGGCTCCACCAGCACGCCGTGGGTCGAACCGTCCGCCGACACGACGCCCACGGCCAGCTTCGTGCCGCCGATGTCGAGGGCCAGGACCGGATCCGAGCCGCCGGCGCGCGACGAGGCGAACTGGTCAGGGTCGGTCATGCGAGTCCTCTCGTCGGCTCCGCCCGTGCTAAGGGGTCTCGGCAGGTCGCCGGTTGGGCGGCCAGCAGCAGGGTGCCGCGTGTGGGATCGATCCCAGACCGAGATTAGGAGCGACTCGGAGTGCCGTCAAGTAATCAGATCCCGCCGAGCTAGGGCAAAATGACCCCGACTGGGATCAATTAGCCAACATCGGCTCTAGATCGACGAAAAGGCGGTCGGGGGAGCCGTCGATCCGCGCGAGGCCACGGTGGCCGAGAGCAGGACGGTACGCACCGGCGCGTGCGGAGACTGGATGCGCTCGAACAGTTGGGAGATGGCAGCCTCGCCGAGGGCGACCGGATCCTGCGCGACGGCGGTAACCCCGGGACGGACCAGGCTCATCCACGAGACGTCATCGAACGACACCAGGCTGAGTTGCTCGGGGATCGCCAAGTTCAGTTCCGCCGCGGCCCGCCAGATGGCCTCGGCCAGGACGTTGTTGGCGGCGAAGATCGCCGTCGGTGGCTCCGCCCGGCTGAGCAGTTTGTGGGCCTCGATTCGCGCCGCGTCGACGTCCCAACCGGCAGCCACCACCAGCGAATCGTCCAGCGGGACACCGGCGGCGGCGAAGGCGGCGCGGTAGCCGGCCAGCCGGTCCCGGCCGGTGGTCCAGTGCATCTCGTCGATCACCAACGCGATGCGCCGGTGGCCGAGATCCAGCAGTTGGGTGGTGAGCCTCCGGGCCGCGTTCTCGTTGTCGATCAGGACGGCGTCGCAGGCGCCGGCGGAGAACTGCCGATCCACCTCCACCACCGGGATCTGCTGCCGGGTCAGATAGGTGCTGACCTCCGCCGACACGGGCGTCACGATGACGCCGGCGACCCGGAGCGCGACCAACGCCTCGGCCGCCTCCGCCTCCACCTCCGGTGAGCCGCCGTCGTCGGCCAGCATCATCGTGTACTGCCGCCTGCGTGCCTGTTGGCTGATGCCGGCGGCGAGTCCGGCGTAGAAGGGGTTGTTCAGGTCCGAAACCAGGACGCCGATCGACTGGCTGGCCTGCTGGCGCAGATGGCGGGCGGTCGCGTCGGGCACGTAGCCGAGCCCACGGGCCGCCTGACGAACCCGGTCGCGCACGGGCGGTGCCACGTAACCCTGGCCGCTCAACGCCCGGGACGCGGTGGAGCGGGACACCCCGGCCGCCTCGGCGACCTCCCGGATGGTCGCCCGGCGCGCCAAAGGCAACCCGTCGGATGCCGGCAACCCACTCTTCATTCGCGTCACCTGCTCATCTTCCGCGGGGCAACCCACTCACGCAGGATAGAGCAACATCGAACCCAAGCTGCTGGCCGCCCTCTGTGGCGAGCAGGTCGAGGTAGCGGTGGCCGTGCAGGTGACCACCTCCGGCCCGGCCGTCACGCGACCTCCACCGGTGGCGGACCGACCTGCGCAGGCAGGGCCGGCCGGTCAGGCCCGCCGGCCGCGAGAGCCCGTCGCGCCCGGTAGTCCCGCCAGGTCGACGCGACCAGCGCCAGGTCATGGTCGGTCAGCTCTTCGCCGGAGTGGTCGATGCGCTCGGCGTAGTAGAGCGCGGGAACGCCGAGCCGGCCCTGCGCCACCACATACGAGCGCCACTCGGCCAGGCCGGTGACGGGCCACTGGTCGGTGTCGACGAGGTGGTCGGGCAGGCTCGCCGCGACGACGGCGTGCCGGAAGGCGAGCTGGTCCACGGCGGGGACGACCACGCCGCGCGGGTCGCGTTCGAGGATGTCGTTGAGCCGGATCATGTCGCAGACATCGCCGAAGCCGGGATGCGGCGTGTGGGTGACCACCAGGGCATCCGGCTTGGCCGCCTTCGCCGCCCCGTACAGCGTGGCCAGCATGCGGTGCAGCGCCGCGATGCCCCACGGCGCGTCCGGCGTGGCCCCGGGTCGGCGCAGCCCGCGCCCGGCCGGCGCGCGCTGGGTGAAGTCAATCTTGAAGCCGTCCGCGTCCAGGCCGTCCGGACCCAGCAGCCGGGTCACCATCTCGGTCAGGTGATGGAGGTGGGCGGGACTGCCGGGATCGGTGGCGACGGGTGTCCCGGCCGGATCGGTCACGCACTCCGACACCGGCAGTCCGGTGGGATCCCACGCCTTCCACCACAGCAGGACGCGCTGGCCGGCGGCGTGCCGCCCGGCGATCCAGCCGCGCAGGTCCGGCCAGCGCTCGGGGTCCGGCTCGCCGGTCCCGTACGCCAGTTGCCAGCGGTCGTCGATGACCACCGTGCCCGGTACCACGTCGTGGTCGGCCAGCCGGCTCAGCCAGCCGTCGTACCGGTCCTGGCGAGCCAGGTCGAAGGCGACGGGCAGCGCGTCCGGCACGCCGGCCGGGCCGGGTTCCACCAGGTAGCCCGGGCGGGGCGCCGGCTGGCTCGGGATACGCGCGGCGGCGCACTGCGCCCCCCAGCCGCAGAAGATCGGTTCGCTCCACCAGCCGGCAGGCGCGGCGGCGGGCCGGGCCGGCGCGAAGCCGCGCTCCACCAGGTCCGCCCGGTACGTCGCCAGCCCGCGCCACGGGTCGGCGGCCGGCCGCAGCACCAGCGTGGGGCTGACGAACTCCCCGCCCACCGACGTGTGCCCGTCGTAGTCGAGTTCGAGCAGGAATCCGCCGTCCAGCGGGGCGTACCGCAGCTCGGTGAAGCGCAGGTCCTCGACGGCGGCCAGCACGCCGGCGGAGAGCCAGCCGCCGTCCGGTACGTGCGTGGCGTGCTCGGCCGGCTCGCGGCCGAACGCCAGGCACAGCGGCGGCGGGGAGAAGATGCCGTGCAACCGTCCGGCGGATGCGTCGCCGACGATACCGAGTGCCGCGCCGGCGGACGCGGGCCGCACCACCTGGACCGGCTCGGTCGGCGTCGGGTTGAACACCGAGGCGAACCCGATCGAGGAACGGAACATCCCGCACGCCCCGGAGGGCAGGATCGCCCGGCCGCCCAGCAGCCGTACCTCGCCGAGCGTGCCGGTGCCCTCGACGCGTACCACCGTCTCGATCCGGTCGTCGAAGCAGCGCAACAGCACCGACTTGGCCGACCACGCGGTGCTCCGGCAAACGACCTCGACCTCGACCACGTCCTCGCCGTTCCGCCGGCCCGTGGACACCCGCGGCTCGCCGATGTCGAACGACTCGTCCGGCAGGTCGGCGCGGTCCACCGAAGCGAGCAGGCTCAACCGGGACCAGATCCGACCGTCCGGATCGGCGAGCATCGCCGCAGGCTGCCCGCCGCGTAGCTGTAACAGGTAGCCGGCCGCCGTGACGGTGTGGGTGCCGGGCCCGTGGGTGAGCTTCATGGGGGTGTCTGCTTCCGATTACTTGCTTTCATGATTTGCCCTCTGTCGCGGCCGCTCTTCGAGAGCGCGCAGCAGCGACGCCACGCCACCGGCCGGGGAACTGAGCACCGGCACCGAAACGTCGGAGAGCGCCGCCGCCCGGGCCATCGACGCCTGGGCCAGCACGACCACGTCCGCGTCGGCCGCGGCCCGGGAGACGGCGGCGGCGACCAGCGTTTCCACGCGTTCCCGGTCGCCCCGGTCGTGCGCCTCGGCCGCGCCGGCCACCAGTTCGGCGGTCACCTCGACGGAGCGGTGCGCGGCGGTCGCGGCCCGCTCCACGAGCCGCCCAGTCGGCCCGAGCGTCGAGGACAGCGTGGCGAGCACGGCGATCCGGCCCCGCGCGCCCCGCCCGGAGGCGATCGTCACCGCCTCGCCCGCCATCGCTGCGTCCACCCGGATCACCGGCACGCCCACCCGCTCGGCGGCAGCCTCCGCCGCCTCGCCGATCGAGGAGCAGGTGACCAGCACAGCCGCCGCCCCGGCCGATTCGAGGTGCCGGACGTGCGCGGTCACAGCATCCCGTACGGCTGGGGTGACCCCGTCGCGACGGGCGGTGTCGAGCAGCCAGGCGTCGGCGACGTGAATCGGCCGCACATCGGCGGCCGAGGCGCGGATCAGGTCGTCGAACGCGGTGGCGAGCGCCGGCACGGTGTGCAGCAGGCCCGCCGTCGCGGGCGTGCGCCTTCCCTGCCCGGCGTGCCCGGTCATGCCTTCCACCACGGGGTTGCCTCGCGGTCGACCACCTCGACGAGCCGATCGAGCCGGGGTACCGAGACCTCGGCGAGCGCCCGGTCCACGTCCGGCCGGCCGACCACGTCGCTCCACAGCGCCCGGCCGGCCAGGAATCCGCTGGCGCCGCCCTGGCAGGCCGCGCGTACCGCGGTGAGGAAATCGTCCCGTTCGACGCCCTGGGAAAGCACCACCCAGGGACCGGCGATGGCGCGGCCGAGGGCCTCGGCGGCCCGCCGGAGTTCGGCAGGAGTGCCCTTGCCGCGGCGCGGCACCTGCGCCTTGTAGAGGCTCGGCCGTAGCGGGGAGAGTTCCCGGGCCGCCTCGATGATGGCCGCGTCCTCGTCCCATCGGCCGGCCGACAGTTCCTCCGAGGTCGCCCGGACCACCGGTTCCAGCACCGACAGCACTTGCCGCTCGGCGGCGAGCGCGACGAACCGGCGGGCTAGTTCGACGCGCTCCTCGCGGCGGGCGTCGCGGCGCCAGAGCAGGAGCAGCTTGATTGCCCGTACGCCGGTGAGGTCGAACTCGGGCGCGGCGACGACCTCGTCCATCCAGGTTTCCTCGACCGGCTGGCCGGGTTCCTGGTCCAGGGCGTCCGCCGCGAGGATCAGGCCGCAGTCGTCGGGCAACATCCCGTCGCGGATCTGTTCGAAGCCGAACATCCGGTCGATGAGGAACCCGGACGCGAGCGGGCCGAGCGCGCGGGCGACGGCCGTCTTGAAGGCGATCATCTGGTCGTCGTCCGGCCGACCGGAGCCCGCGTCGGCGAACATCGTGCGCAGGCTCTCCCGCTGATCCATGGCGACCATCGCGAAGCCGCCCGACGGCCGGGCGATGGCGTCGAGCGTCGGGGGTGCGCTATCGGATCCGGTCACGTGACCTCTCCTCCTGTTCGATCGCTCGCCGCCGCAGTGCCAGCGTCGCGGCCGCCCGCCGCAGTGCCGGCGTCGCTGCCGGTTGCCGTCGTGCTGCCGGCGTCGCTGCCTGTCGCGGCGGTGCCGGAATCGGTGCGGGTGGCCGCCGCCACGAACCGGGCAAACGGCTGGTCGAAGTCGGTGCCCGCGCCTGCCACGGTCGGCCCGGGCCGCCAGCCCAGCGCCGGCACCACCGGTCCGATGCGGTGCGTCCGGGCCGCCGCGACGAGCGCCGCCCCGGCCGCCACCGGCTCTTCCGCCGGCACCACCCGCAGCTCGTCACGGAGGACGTGGGCCTTGACCCGGACCCACGCCGGGTTGGCCCCGACCGCCCCACCGAACAGGGTCACCGTCGTCGGCGCCGTACGCCCGGCGAGCCGGGCCTGCTCGGCCAGCATCCAGCGGGTCTGCAGGCACAGCCCTTCGAGCATCGCCCTGGCGAGATCGGCGGGGGTGTGCGCCGGGTGCCGCCCGAGGACACGCAGCCGGGCACCGGGGTCGGGCACCGGGGCCTGCCGCCCGGACAGGTACGGCAGGACGATGACGTCGCTCGGCCGGTCGCCTGACGCGAGCACCAGACCGAACAGCTCCGCTGCCGTGGCTCCGCCCGATTCGTGCTCCAGCCACCAGCCGATGGTGGCTCCGGCGCTGGACGACCCGGCGAGGATCGCCCGGTGCTGGCCGCTGACCGGGACGACGCTGCTCATGCCGGCCCGGGCCACCTCGATCGGGTCGGGCGTACCCGCGACGAGGGAGAGGACCGCCTCGGCCGTACCCAGCGAGTCGGCGACGTCGCCGGGTTCGCGGACGCCACAGGCGTACGCGCCGACGGGATGGTCGTGGCCGGCGACCACCACGGGTGTCCCGGCCCGCAGCCCGCAGGCGACGATGTCGGGATCCCGGACCGGCGCGGCGACCTCGTCCGGCGGCACGACGGCGGGCAGTTGCTCCGGGCGCAGCCCCACCTCGGCCAGCAGGTCCGCGTCGAAGGCGTCCGGCACCGGGGCGCCGGGACCGGGCAGGCGGTAGGCCATCGTCCGTCCGGCGAGCGTGTGGTCGGTGCACAGCCGGCCGGTGAGCAGGAGACAGACCAGGTCCGCCGCCCCGGCCCACGCTGCCATCTCCGCCCACTGGTCCGGCCGGTTGGCTCGCAGCCACATCCAGGTGGCCAGCGGCACCTTCGCGCTGGGCCGTACGCCGGTGGCCGCGACCAGATGCGTCCAGCCGAGCTGTCCGGAGAGCACATCGGCCTCGGCCCCGGCCGGATGCTTGTCCCAGCGTAACCATGGACCGAGCGGCTCGCCGGACGAGTCGAGTGGTACGCCCGTCTCCGCCATCGACGCGACACCCACGGCGTCCGGCGCCGGTGAGGCACGCAGCACCTGCCGGAGCAGTGCGAGCAGCACCGGCTTGACCGCGCGTGGCTCCGGCGTGGGGGCCGAGGCCAGGGCGCGTACCCGTACGCCGGCCTCGTCGACCGCCACCAGGGCGACCTTGGTGTTGGTCGTCCCGAGGTCGATGCCCACGCTGAGACAGGACGATCCCGCGCGTCCGGGCGGGTCGGCCGGCCGACCAGCAGCGGTTGCGCCGGGATGACGTAGGCCCCCACTCACCGGGCCATTGTGTTCGCTATCGAACGAACCGGCAACCCTGACTGTGCGGATATTGACAGACTGGCGGGCGCGAGGATTTCATGGACGGGTGCGCTACACCCAGGCACCCGAGCGCCGCCGAGAGCTGCTGCGCCGGGTAGGCGAGGCCGGCTACGTCTCCTCGACCGAAGCGGCAGCGGCGCTGGGTGTCTCGGAGATGACCATCCGCCGGGACCTCCGGGAGCTCGCCGCCGAAGGGCTGGTGAACCGGGTCGCCGGCGGCGCGAGCGTACCGGCCCACGCGGCCGGCGTGCCGTTCGAACAGCGCCGGGTGGCGGCGGCGGCGGAGAAAGCGGCGGTCGCGCGGGCAGCCGTGCCGCTCCTCTCGGCCGATGCGGTGGTGGCGCTCGACGCGGGGACCACCGTCGCCGCCCTCGCCACCCGGTTGCCGGGCGGCCGTACCGTCGTGACCCACTCCGTCCCGGTGATCGTGGCCTGCACCGGACGCGACGACATCGAGCTGATCGCCTTGGGCGGCGCCTACCACCCGCAGACCCGCTCCTTCACCGGTCCAGCCACCCGTCGCAGCCTCGACGACCTCGCGGTGGACGTGGCCGTGCTGTCCGCCGCGGCGGCGGGACCGGGAGGTGTCTACTCCGCGACCGCCTCGGACGCCGACACCAAGCGGGCCATGGCGCGCATCGCCCGCCGCGTCGTCCTGCTGCTCGACCACCGCAAGCTCGACGGGCGCGCCCCGATGCGGTTCCTCGACCTGGCGGCGGTCGACGTGGTCGTCATCGACGCGGGCGCGACCGCCGAGCAGCTGGCGCTGCTCCGCGCGGCGTGCCGACAGGTGGTGGTGGCGCCGCTCGACCCGGCTTGTTGTCCACCGCCCGGGGTGGGTGCGGTTGCGAACGAGCGGCCCGCCGACGACCACGCGGCAGGTGCTCGCCCGGTGGCCGCTCCCCGCGATCCGGCTACCGCCCCGGTCGGTTGTTGATGACCGTCCCGTGGCTCGGAGTGGTGGCCGACGACCTCACCGGAGCCTGCGACCTGGCGGACGCGGTGAGCGAACACGGCGAGTCGGCGATCGTCGTCGTGGGAACTCCCGGCGAGCCGCCGCCCGACTGCGACTGCACGGTCGTCGCGCTGAAGTCCCGTACCGCGCCGCGCGCCGAGGCCGTCAAAACATCGCTCGCCGCGGCGCGCTGGCTGTTCGAGGCCGGTTGCACCACGATCTACCAGAAGTACTGCTCGACGTTCGACTCCACCGACGACGGCAACATCGGCCCGGTGGCCGACGCGTTGGTCCAGCTCGTCGACGCGCTGCGCGAACGGTCACCGGGGGCCAGCCTTCCCGTCCTGAGCGTTGGCACCCCGGCGACGCCACGCGTTGGTCGTACCCTCTACCAGGGGCACCTCTTCGTCGGCCGGCGACTCCTGTCGGAATCCCCGCTGCGGGACCACCCGCTCACGCCGATGCGCGACTCCGATCTCGTCCGGGTGCTCTCCCGGCAGACGCGGGCCACCGTCGCGCTCGTCGGCCATGACGTCGTCGCCGCCGGTCCAGCGAGCATCCACGCCGCGATCGACGCCGCCCGGCGGGCCGGTGCCGGACACGTGCTCGTGGATGCCCTCACCGACGCCGACCTGGACAACCTGGCGGCCGCGTTGCTGCGGGCGCCCACCGGCAACGCCCCGCTCGTGTTTGGCGGCGCCGCCGGGCTGGCCGCCGCGTTGGCCCGTGGGCGGGGCGCCGCCGAGCGTGCTGCCGGGCCTGGCGCGCGCACCGTCCGGGCGGTGCCGAACGGCCGTCGCCTGGTCCTGTCCGGAAGCTGCTCGGCCAGGACCCGGCAGCAGGTGGACGCTTTCACCGGCCCGCGCGTCTCCCTCTCGCCGGTGGACCTTGACGCCGACTTCGGGCGTACCGTCGACGCCGTCCTGTCCGTCGTCGCCGAGGCGTACCGGGCGACCGACGAGCCCGTACTCGTGTCGTCCTCGGCCGATCCGGAGCAGGTCGCGCGGTACGAATCCCTCCTCGGGCCCGGGCGGTCCGCGGAACTGCTGGAGGCCGCGACCGGCGAGATCGCCGCCCGTGCGGTCACGGCGCTCGGGGTCCGCCGCCTGCTGGTCGCGGGCGGGGAGACCTCGGGTGCCGTGGTACGGGCGCTCGGGCTCGGCGCGCTCCGGGTGGGCCCGGCGGTCGGTCCTGGCCTGCCGTGGGTGGTTCCCGATCCGGGGCCGCCGCTGGCCCTGCTCCTGAAATCCGGAAACTTCGGCGAACCGGACCTCTTTAACGCGGCCTGGAAGCTTGCCCCCTGACTATGTCATCGGCGTTGCGGCGTGGAAGCCCGGCCGTTCAGGGTCGGGAGGAAACGCCGCTCCTCCTCTCGTGTGTAGGCCCATCCGTCGGCGCGTTGCAGCAGCCGGACGTGCCGGTGATGGATGCCCTGCATGAGGCCATGGCTGGTGCGGATGTTGAAGCTTCCGGTGGTTCGCACAGCGACCCGGCCAGTGTGCCGGCCCTTGTTCTTGCCGGCTGGTACGACAGCGTGCACCAGGTCGCCGGTTGGAACCCGTACACCGATTTGTTCCTTGGCATCCGCAGCCGGGGAAATCCGTATCGGTCGCAGCGTGTACGGGCGTACGAGCCGCGCCCGGTCGCGGTGGCCACGAGCACCTGTCCTGGGCAGGACCGCACGCCAGCGAGGACGCCGACGTGTAGGGCGTCGAGGGTGTGGGTTTTCGGCGCGCCGGTCTGGTGCCGGTTCCATTTGGTGCGCCCGCCGGTGCCGACCTCGACCGGCAGGCCGGTGGCGGCCAGCGCTTGCCACAGCGCCCGCCGGGTTGCCGACACGGCCGCGGCGTCCCGCAGCGGCAGTTTCGCTTGGCGTCGGATCCGGGCCAACACAGCGGGCCGGTCCGCGAGGAAGACGTCGACCGACATGGAACCCTTAGCCAAGTTGCACGGGGCGCAGGCCAGGGTCAGGTTCGACACCCGGTCCGAGCCGCCCCGCGAACGCGGCACGATGTGGTCGATGTTCAGCGGCACCCCCGTGGCGCCGCAGTAGGCGCACTCGCGCCCCCACGCGGCGAGGAGATACTCGCGTACCTCGTACCCGTGCAGGGTGCCGTGCTGGTACTCGACCCCGGCGATGTCCAGGTTCTGCAACAGTTGCGTGTCGAACGCGACCCGCTCCACATGCAGGCCGGTCACGGGGGCCCACCGACACAGCCGCTGGACCCAGGACATGAAGTTGTCGACCCGGTGCCGCAGCGACGGCGCCAACCACCCGTCCGGCTTGCGGCGGTTCAGGAAGCGGGGTGCCCGGTGGCGCAGGCCCCGTGACCGGCGGCCACGGCGGGCGCAGCGCGAGCGATCAGCTTGTCGCGGATCTGCCCGCCCCGATGGCGGACTTCGATCGCGAACAGGCCGGCCCGCACCGTGCTGTCGGCGCGGAAGACCGCGATACCGGTGAACTTCGAACCCGGGTCGATGCCGAGATCCACCCCGTCCACCTGCGAGTCGGCGACGTCACGGTCTTTGAGTCGGATCACGAACGGGGTGTGCCGGTGCACTACGGCACGCCCGGAGGCGAGCAGCTTCCGGGCACGGGCCGGGGAACACGGCTGCAACGGCCGGTGGTGCCGGTCGACAACGAACACCACCGGATGGGTGTGCGGAACCCGAGCGATCGGGAACCGGAGCGGGCCGTGAGGCCCTTCAGGGCCCTTCACGGCGAGAAGTTGACTGGTTTCGGTCAGCCATTGCACCCGGTCCCGGGGAGGTCAGCGGTCCACTGCATACGTGGAAGTGCGGATGTTTGGAGTCCTGGTACCGGCCGAGGTTGGTCAACACCCGGCAGGCACCATGCTCCCGCTCCACTTCGGCGGCGACCTGGCGGACCACCTCGATGACGCGATACAGGAGATCCTCGCTGGCCTCGCCCAGGTCCACCAGGGATGGCACGTGACGCTTCGGCACCACGACGATGTGTACTGGCCAGAAGGGCCGGGTGTGCTCGAAGGCAAGCACGTCCTCGGTCTCCATCACCACGGTCACCTTGGTGCGGCCGCTGAGCGCCTCGTCGCAGTAGAAGTCGTCGGTCATCGCGCCGGTTTCCCTTGTGAAGTCTGGTACTGCAGTTCGCCTTGTCGATCTTCACGCTAACACCGAGCATCATCCGGATGTACTGGCCGTCATACGCGCGAGGTCCTTTGGCTCCGTACCCGGCGCTGTAGCAGTTCCACGCGGCCGCGCACAGCGTGAGGCGACCTGGTCGCCGCGCTGCGGCCCGACGGCCGGGCAGGACCTCGACCGTCAACGGCGCGCCCGTCCACGGAGCCATCCGGCGAGCATCGATCATCTAGACCACGCCGGACAGGTACTCCCTACGTCGCTGCGGTTCGAACTTTTCGATCGCGTACCGCAGCATGACCCGGGGCATGACCCGGTAGCGTCGGGCCAGGAACTCCTCCTCCGCCGCTCTGTCACGGTTGCCCACCTCGCGCAGCATCCAGCCCACCGCCTTGTGGACGAGGTCGTGCGGGTCGTGCAGGAGCCGCTCACTGAGCCGGAAGGTCCAATGGAAGTCGCCGGCTTTTATGAACGCGAGAGTTGCCATGATGGCGATCCGTCGGTCCCACACCAGGCTCGACTCGGCCAACCGATCCAGTACGCTCCGGTCCTTGTCGATCAGCCAGGGGCCCACGATGTACGGCGCGGATGAGTCCACCAGGTCCCAGTTGTTGATGCGGCTGGTGTTGGCCAGGACCACGCTGAAGATCCGGCCCCGTTCCTCCTCGTCCCCCTTGACGAACTTCCGCACCAGGATGAAGAGCGACGTCAACCTCTCCTCGTGCACGCTGCTCGTCAACAGCGTCGCCGTTTCGGCCAGGGAGAGGTCACGCCAGTACCGGCCGGCCACCCCGCGCTGTTCTGGCACGGAGACGCCGATGGCCCGGTCGCCCTCGCCATACCCGCCTGGAAACATCTGCAGAAACCGGCTCACGCCCTCCGCCCGGCGATGGTCGGCGAGGCCGGCGAGTTCGTGACGGACGTCCGCGGTCGTGGCCATGATTGTGCAACCTACCCCGACCGAATGCCTGCTGTGCCGCGTCTACTTACGGGTCGCGCTGGTCGGCCAGGCCGGTGGCTCGGGGATCAGAAGACCTGGGTAGTTTCCCTGCCATGAGTGAGGACACCTTCCGCTCGGTGGAGATCGAGCGCACCAGCCTGGGAAAGTACGTTGTGCGGAACGTCCGCGGCGGATCGTTGTCGATGGGCACGGGCGAGGACGACAGCTTTACGCCGGTGGAACTGCTTCTGGCGGCCATCGGAGGCTGCACCGCGATCGACGTGGACCACATCACCAGCCGCCGTGCCGAGCCGGTCCGGTTCTCCGTCGAAGTCACTGGCGACAAGGTTCGGGACGAGGTCGGAGGAAACCGGATGCGGAACCTCAGGGCCGAGTTCACCGTGACCTTTCCGGAAGGCGGGGACGGCGACAGGGCGCGCGAGGCGCTGCCCCGGTCGCTGCAGCAGTCGCATGACCGTCTCTGCACCGTCTCCCGTACCGTCGAACTTGGCACTCCCGTCTCGATCGTCGAGGCTTCCGGCTCCGCCGGGGACTGAGGTTTCCGGGCATCACCCAGGGTTCCGGGGCGGGCGAGGCGTTCGATCACCCCCGTGGGCGAAGTGCTGGTGCTTACCGTGCCGCCGGCGGCCCCTGCTCCGAGCAGAGCTGGGCGTGCAGGGTCTGCCAGGTCCATTGCTCCCAGCGGTCGATCGGCCAGCCGCGGTCGCGGACGAACAGCAGGTAGAGCTCGGGGCTGAGCAGGCCGAAGAGGAGGTCGGCGGCGTGTTCGGCCGTCACTCCTCGGCGGATGCCCGGTTTGGTCACCAGGGCTCGGGCGGCGGCGGCGTGGGCGGCGAACCGGGGGTCGGCGTCCAGGTCCCAGAGTTCCGCGATCCCGGGGTCCGCCGCGGCGGCGGCACGCAGCATCTCGATGATCGGGGCGATCCGCTCCAGGATTCCTCGCGTGCCTTGGACGTGGAGGCGCAGTTGGGCGCCGGCGTTCTCGGCGGCGAGGGCCTCGTGGAACCACGGCCGATCCATCGTCGCGATCGGCTCGTGGTCGCCCACGATCGACACGTCGACGAGCTCCTTGAGTAGCGTTCGCTTGTTGCCGAATGTGAAGTAGATCGTCTGCACGGCGACGCCGGCCCGGTCGGCGATCTCCTGAAGCGCCGTCGCGCCGTATCCACGCTGGACGAACAGCTCGCGCGCGGCCTCCAGCATGCGCCTGCGCGTCTCCCCGGCCTTGCTGGCCCGCTTGTCCTTGCCCTTGACCTCACTCATGGCTATAGCCTATCTCTAGATCTCTGCTATAGAGTTCAACTCTAGTCATTGGTCGCCGTGAGTGGCCGTGACACGAGGCGCAGGAGGAGGACCCATGCACGGCATCGCCAACACCCAGCACGCGGAGGCGTGGAATGGTTGGGAAGGCGCCCACTGGGCGCAGAATCCCGCTCGTTACAACGCGATCGTCGCCGCCTTCAACGACGACCTCTTCCGAGTCGCCGCGATCGATGCGGACGACCGTGTCCTCGACATCGGCTGCGGTACGGGGCAGATCACGCTGCTGGCAGCGCGCCAGGCGTGCCGAGGGCACGTCGTCGGCGTCGACATCTCGGCGCCGATGCTGGAACGCGCCCGAGCCGACGCGGCGGAGCAGGGCGTCACCAACGTTCGGTTCGAGCAGGGCGACGCCCAGGTCCACCACTTGCCCAACGGCGGCTTCGACGTCGCGATCAGCCGTGGCGGGGTGATGTTCTTCGGCGACCTGGTGGCCGCGTTCGCCAACATCCAAGGAGGGCTGCGGCCAGGTGGGCGGCTAGTGTTCATGGGTCCGCAGGGCGGCACCCCCGACAGCGACTACGCCCGTGCCACCGCGGCGCTGGGGCCGCTGATGCGCGAACCGTCGCCCGCCGTGAGGGGGATGGGATCGCTGGTCGATCCGGCCCGCATCCACGAGGTACTGGGTGAGGCCGGGTTCGCCGACGTGAGCGTCGCTCCCGTCGAAGCGCTGATGGACTACGGCCGCGACGCCGCCGATGCGGCGGAGTTCATCCTCAGCCAGGGACCGGTGCGCTTCAACCTGGTGGGGGTCGACCAGGCCGTCATCGAACGGACGCGAGAGGAACTCCGGGAGGGGCTTTCGGTGTACGAGACATCGGAGGGCGTCCGTATCCCCGGAGCCGTCTGGGCGGTGCGGGCCGTCCGCCCCTGACCGATCTGGTTGAGCTACGCCCAGGTGCGCCCGCCGTCCAGGGCCGGCGTCTGCCTGTGGCGGAGTGGTGCCGTGGCGCGACTCCGCCAGCGCCAGCTATTCACCTGGCTGTTACGGCGGGGATAGAACGTTTCGCATGTCATTCCCCTTGCAACCCTCTGAGTTTGGCCGGGCGCGGCGCCGGTTGATCGCGGCGGCGGCAGCGGCGGGACTGGTCGCTGGCGGACTCGCCGCGATCCAGACGCCCGCGGTCGCGGCGAGCCCCGGTACGGCCCCCAAGGCCGAGACCAGGTCCACGCACACCATTACTCTGATCACCGGCGATGTGGTCACGGTGACCAGTTCCGCCGACGGCGCGGAGACGGTCGATGTCGACCGGCCCGACAACGCCACCGGCGGCGTTCACCTGCAGGAGAGCGGCGGCGACCTGTTCGTCCTGCCCGACGAGGCCCTGCCCCTGTTGTCCACCAACAAACTCGACCGGCGACTGTTCAACGTCACCGATCTCATCGAGATGGGGTACGACGACGCGAAGACCGCGAGCGTCCCACTGATCGCCACGTACGCGCCGGCGAAGACACGCGCGGCCAAGCCGGCCGTTCCCCGGGGCACGAAGCTGGTCCGCGACCTGCGGCAGGTCGACGCCGCAGCGCTGGCGGCGGACAAGAAGCAGGTCCGCACCTTCTGGACCACCGTCGCACCGGCCGCCTCCGGGTCCAGCCCCACGCTCGGCGCCGGGGTGGCGAAGCTCTGGCTTGACGGGCGGGTGTCCGCCAGCCTGAAGGAGAGCGTGCCGCAGATCGGCGCGCCCGAGGCGTGGGCGGCCGGGTACGACGGCCACGGGGTCAAGGTCGCGGTGCTGGACACCGGGGTCGACGCCAGCCACCCCGACCTGGTCGACCAGGTCGATGACAAGGTCAGCTTCGTGCCGAACGAGGACACGGCCGACGTCAACGGGCACGGTACCCACGTCGCTTCGACGATCGTGGGCACTGGCGCGGCCTCCGGCGGCACGTACAAGGGCGTCGCGCCTGGCGCGGATCTCATTGTCGGCAAGGTGCTCGGCAACGACGGTTACGGCCAGGATTCCTGGGTGCTCGCGGGCATGCAGTGGGCGGCCGAGTCCGGCGCGGATGTGGTCAGCATGAGTCTGAGCGACCCGACGCTGTCCGACGGGACCGATCCGATGGCGGTCGCGGTCGACACGCTGTCGGCGCAGTACGGCACGCTGTTCGTCATCGCGTCGGGTAACGCGGGGCCGCAGAGCATCGGCACGCCCAGCTCCGCGGCGAGCGCGTTGACTGTCGGCGCGGTCGACAAGCAGGACCGGTTGGCGTCTTTCTCCAGCACCGGGCCGTTGGTGCGTAGCGGTGCCCTCAAGCCGGACATCACGGCCCCCGGCGTCAACATCACGGCCGCGCGTTCGCAGCAGATGACCACCGGCACCGGCTCGTACTGGACGATCAGTGGTACCTCGATGGCGACTCCGCACGTGTCGGGTGCCGCGGCGATCCTGGCCCAGCGCCACCCTGACTGGTCCGGCGCGCAGCTCAAGGAAGCGCTGATGAGCAGCGCGAAGGGCTTGGCCGCGGGGTACACGCCGTATCAGGTGGGCACTGGCCGGCTCGACGTCGCCGCCGCCGTCCGCACGGGCGTGCGGGCGACCGGCTCGGTGTTCTTCGGCAACTTCAACTGGCCGCACGAGTCGACCGACACCCCGGTGACCAAGCAGGTGACGTTCACCAACTCGGGCAGCACCGGCGTCACCCTCAACCTGACCATGACCGGAAACGGCCCGTTCTCGTTGGGTGCCTCCTCGGTGACGGTGCCCGCGGGCGGCAACGCGACTGTCCCGGTCACCGGCGATCCGACGAAGCCGGGCACCGGCCAGTACACCGGCTACCTCGTGGGCACCGACGCCGCCACGGGCACCGCGGTCACGCGTACCTCCCTCGGTCTGCTCAAGGAGGACGAGCGTTACGACCTGAAGGTCAAGCTGGTCGGCCGGGACGGCAAGCCCGCCGCCTCGACCGTCGTGATCAAGAAGGCCGGCGAGTTCTATCCGTGGCTGCTGAACGTCAACGGTGAGACGACGCTGCGGATGCCGCCGGGCACCTACACCGTCGAGTCGACGCTGGACGTGCCGGGGGAGCGGCCTGACTCGCTCGGTCTCGCCCTGCTGGTGGACCCCGAGACCGTGCTCAAGGACTCCGGTGCCGAGGTGGTGCTGGACGCGAGCAAGGCCCGCCGGCTGGACACCACCACGCCGCAGCGCAGCCAGGACCGGCAGCGCAAGCTCGACTACACCGTCAAGTACTCCACCGGCGACAGCTTCCGCGAGGGGTTCGCGGTGCCGGTGATGTACGACGACCTCTACGTCACGCCGACCGACCAGGTCACCCAGGGGTCGTTCACGATGGTCACCCGGTGGCGCAAGGGCGAGCCGCAGTTGAGCGTGGACGTCCCTGGCCTGCCGTCGGCGGACGTCACGGTCCAGCCGGGGAGCACGCTCACCGCAGGCAGAGAAACTCTTTCCATGGTCTACGCGGGCACCGGTGCGGCGAGCGATTACGCCACGCTCGACGCGAAGGGCAAGGCCGTGGTGGTGACCCGCAGCGACGCGGTCAGCGCCAAGGATCGTGCCGCCGCCGCAGCGGCCGCCGGGGCGAAGCTGCTGCTGGTCGTCAACGACGGCGTCGGCGTGCTCAACGAATGGGTCGGCACGTCCCCGATCCCGGTCGCCACCGTGCACCGCGACGCCGGCGCCCAGCTGATCGCTCTGGCCAAGGCCGGCACGTTGCCGCTGATCACCAACCAGGTGCCGTACGCGAGCTACGTCTACGACCTGACCCGCAACTACTCCGGACAGGTGCCGGACCGGCCGCTCAGCTACCACCCGAACCGCCAGGAGCTCGCCCGGATCGACGCGCGCTACTACAACATCACGCAGGGGATGGAGGGCGGCGGCTACCGGTACGACATGACCTTCACCCCGTCTCTCGGAGGCCATGAGCGGGAGTGGCACCCCGCCACCCGCACCGAGTGGGTCACGCCGGACCAGGCCTGGCACGAGTCGCACGATCAGGGCAGCTGGACGGACACGGCCAACCGCAACACGTACGCCCAGGGCAGCACCACCCGGCAGGACTGGTTCGCCCCGGCGATCCGCCCGGCGTTCAACCGGGCGTTCGCGGTGCAGAACAGCCGCTACCGCGACAACATGACCATCAACATCCAGGCGTGGAGTCCGTCCGGGGACGGTTTGGAGCACGGCGGCAACCTGGACTGGGGCTCGGTGCCGGAGAACATGAAGCTCTACCAGGGCGACCGGCTGCTGTATGAGAACAGGTTCTCGTCGAGCATGCAGTGGCAGTCGGTGCCGGCCGGCACGCTTCCCTACCACCTGGTGCTGGACGCGTCCCGCCCGGCGGAGCAGTGGCGGTTGTCGACCCGTACGCACACCGAGTGGGACTTTGTCTCCAGCTCCAACACGTCGGACAGGTTCGAGCCGTTTGCGTTGCTGCAGATGGAGTACCGCCTCGACGCCGACCTGCACGGTGACGTGAAGGCCGGCACCACCGAGCAGATCCGCCTCAAGCCGATCCCCCAGGCGGGCGGCGGCCCCAGCACGGGCAACGTCACCTCGGTGACCCTGGACGTGTCGTACGACGACGGCGCCACCTGGCAGCAGGTGACGCTCAGCAAGGACGCCGGCTGGTGGAGCGGCGCGCTCAAGCTGGCGAAGCAGCCGGGCGGCTTCGTTTCGGTGCGAGCCACCGGCACGACCGACGCCGGCTTCAGCATCAAGCAGGAAATCATCCGGGCGTACGGCCTGCGGTGAGACCGCTCGAAGGGCCCCGGGACGGCAACGTCCCGGGGCCCACCCCGTCCCACCACCCGCCATCGGCAACCTTCCAAGATCACTCAGGGAGGCGCATACTCGTACCGCAGCGACGGGTCGAGGGGAGGCGTCCGCCGATGCTGGGTGCGCTGGGACTGAGCACCGACGAGGAGTGCGTCTACCGCAGGCTGGTCGGGCGTACCGCGGCCAGCCTGGCCGAACTCGCGGATACCACGCAACTGCCCGAAGGGACGGTCCGCGCGGCGCTGTCGCAACTGATGGCGGACGGGCTGGTGAAGCGCACGCCCGACGGCGAATTCTCGGCCGCGCCGCCCGCAGTCGCGCTCGGCGCGCTGATCAGCGAACGGCGGGACGGCCTGCACACCGCCGAGCTCGCACTCGTCACCCTCGCCGAGGAACACCGCGTGGCGATGGCAGGACGGAGCATCAGCGAACTGATCGAGGTGGTCACCGGAGTCGACGGCATCCAACACCGGTTCGCGCAGGTGCAGCACGCCGCCCGGACCCAGGTACGAAACTTCGTCACCGCGCCTTTCGTCGCCGTGCCCCCAGGCGCCAACACCCTGGAAACAGTGATGATGGACCGCGGGGTGGAGTACCGGGTCGTGCTCGAACGAGCCGCGCTCGCCGAACCCGGCATGATCGCCGAGACCGTCGCATCACTGCGCCAAGGCGTCCAGGTACGGGTGGTCGAGTCGCTACCCATCAAACTGATTCTGGCCGACGCCGAACTGGGTCTGGTGCCGCTGACCGTCGAATCCGGCGGCGAGCCCGGCGCCGTGCTCCTGCACCGCAGCGGTCTGCTGTCCGCCATGGACGCGCTGTTCGAAATCGTGTGGCGCCACGCCCACCCGCTCGACGCGTCGGCACTGGACGCGCTGCCCGATGACGACGCCACCGCAGTGGACGCGGGTGTCCCGACCGCACTCGACCGGAAGATCCTGGCACTGCTCCTGGCCGGACTCACGGACCAGGTCGTCGCCAGCCAGCTCGACGTTTCCTTGCGGACCCTGCAGCGTCGTCTGCGCCATCTGATGGACCTCGCCGGCGTCAAGACCCGAATGGAGTTGGGCTGGTACGCCGCCCGGCACAACTGGGCGTGACGGGGCCGCGCGAGGAATGACTCCCGGGCGGGCGGCCGGCGTACGTTTATACGCCATGCGGATCACCAAATTCACCCACGCATGTGTACGGATTGAGCACGACGGCCGGGTGCTCGTCATCGACCCCGGCACGTGGAGCGAGCCAGCCGCCCTGGCCGGCGCGGACGCGGTGCTGGTGACTCACGAACACACCGACCATGTCGACGTCCTTCGCCTGGCCGGGCTCGGCGTGCCGGTCTACGCTCCCGCCGAAGCAAACATTCCGCGCCTGGAGGTCACCGGCGTCTCCTCCGACGAGGACTTCACCGCCGCCGATTTCCGCGTACGGGCGGTCGGCGGCCGTCACGCATTCATCTACGGCGGCCAACCGGACTGCGCGAACCTCGGCTACGTCATCGACGAGGCCGTCTACCACCCCGGTGACTCGCTGTACGTCCCCGAGCAGCCGATCGAGACGCTGCTGGTCCCGGCCCAGGGATCGTGGATGAAGATGGCGGAGGCGATCGACTTCGTCAAGGCGATCAAACCGCAGCGGGCGTTCGCCATACACGACGCCCAGGTCAACGATCGCGGGCTCAGCAGCATCAACGGTTGGCTCACCGAGGAGACCGACAACGGCTACCGGTACCTGGCGCCCGGCCAGTCAGTCTGAGACCAGCGCCCGGGTGCCGCCGGTTCGTTCCCGCCGAACGCCGGACCGGTGGTCTCGCCCGTGCGGACGGGACGTTGGCATACGCGCAATGCTGGCTAAACTGCTGCCCATCCACAACTTGCCCATGATCAGGGCACGCGGGGTGGAGGTAACCGGATGCTGGAGGCCGTCGGCGTCGAACCCGGCGAGGAGCAGGTCTACCTGGCGCTCGCCGCCGGGCCCGCGGCCGACGTGGCGGAGCTGTCCCAGCGGACCGGGTTGCCCGAACAGGACGTACGCCGAGCACTGGCGGGACTCGTGGCCAAGGGGCTGACGGACCTTCCGGCCGACCCGGCGGGCGTGATCCGGGCGGCGCCGCCCGACCCCACCCTGAAACTCCTGGCGTTGCGCCGGATGGACGAACTGCGCAAGGCGCAGGCCGTCATCGCGGAGCTGACCGAGCGCTTCCAAGACCGAGACTCGACCTGGCGCGGTGCCGGTGCCGTCGAGATGGTCGAGGGACCCCGAGCCATGGCCGAGCGCTACGGCATGCTGCAGCGCGAGGCCACCCACGAAATCTGCTCGCTCGTCAGACGGCCGGCTGTCGCCGTACCGGCCACCGACAACGTCGGCCAGCGGGACGCGCTGCGGGCCGGGGTTCGCTACCGCGTGGTGTACGACCGCGACCTGCTGGACCCGGGTAGCCCGCAGATCCCGTTGCTGCTCGAGGAATGGGCGGCGCTCGGCGAGGAGATGCGGGTGGCCAGTGTTCCCTTCAAGCTGTCCGTCTTCGACCGGCGGCAGGCCATGATCGCCTCATCCGGTCCCGCGTCCGAGCAGCCCATGCTCCTCGTGATCCACGCCCGCCCCATCGTGGACTGCCTTGCCTGGATCGCAGATCGGATCTGGGAATCGGCGCTTCCGGTGCCCGCCGCGCTGTCCTCGGCAGCCGACGGACCGCTGGCAGCCGAGGACCGCCAGTTGCTGGCGCTGCTTCTGGCCGGCTACACCGACCAGGCGATCGCCTCACAGCTGG
Source organism: Micromonospora sp. SL1-18 (assembly GCF_047921505.1). Classification (NCBI taxonomy): domain Bacteria; kingdom Bacillati; phylum Actinomycetota; class Actinomycetes; order Micromonosporales; family Micromonosporaceae; genus Micromonospora; species Micromonospora sp. SL1-18. The sequence continues at coordinate 29,331 of NZ_JBLROA010000008.1, forward strand.
GGGTGAGCATGCGTACGGTCCAGCGCAGGGTGCACCGACTCCTCGCCATCGCCGGCGTGCATAGCCGGATCCAGCTGGGATGGCAGGCCGCCCGGCGAAAGTGGATCTAAAGACCCGACCTCCGGGCCGCAGCGGCGTGTGACAGCACAACGACCTGCCCAGCAGGTGGCGCATTTGTGTCATGGCAATGAACCGCCAGCTCAGGCCCTGATGATCGATGGCCTGCGATGGCAGTGTGTCCGGCATCAGCACATCCCGCCGCTGAAAGGACCCAAAGTGACGTCCCCTGTCGTACCCATATCGCGGCGTGCGCGACGCGCCGTCGCGGCACTGGCCGCCACCCTCGTGGTGGGCGGACTGTCGTTGTCCGCCGTTCCGGCCCACGCCGACCCCACGGCCGCCCCCGTCGCCGACAAGCTGGGCAGCCACGACCGGGCCCTGATCGCCAAGTACGCCGCCCAGCACCGGGCCCGGGCCGTCCCGGCCAGGGCCAGCCAGCCGGCCCCCGACTTCGTCACCCTGATGCTTGCCGTGAAGTCGGGCACCACCGAGGCGGCGGCCCAGCAGCTCACCGAACTCGGTGCCGACGTCACCCGGACCGACCCGGAGATCGGCTACGTCAAGGTGAACGTGCCGTTCGCCCTCGTGGACCAGGTCGTCGCCCTGGACAACGTGCTCCGGGTGGACGCCGACGAGCTTCTGAAGCTGGAGGAAACGACACCCGATGCGGGCACCGAGGGTGCCGGCGCCGGCTCCGGCGGCCTCCCGGCCGCCCCGACCGCATCGACGCCGGACAACAACCCGTACATGCCGACCGGCGAAACCGGCTCGGTCGCCTTCAAGACCGAGCATCCCACCTATGACGGCCGGGGCGTGACCATCGGCATCATGGACACGGGGATCGACCCGACCCATCCGGCGCTGGCCACCACCACGACCGGTGAGCGCAAGCTGGTGGACACGGTCGTCGGCACCGATCCGTTCAATCTCATCGACTTGCTGTTCATCGAGAACACCTGGACGCTGGTCAACACGTCGGGCACGTCGAGTGACCGGGTCACCGGGCCGACCGCCGTCAAGCAGAACATCACCTGGACCCTGCCGGACGCCGGCTGCGCCGACATGTACCTGAAGACGAGGCTCTACAGCGGCATCCGCCTCGCCGACAAGACCCTCACCGGCTACCAGGGCATCGCCTTCTGCGCGACGGACGGCTCCGTCTGGGTGGACACCGACGACGACCACGTCTTCGCCCCGGACGAGCTGATCAGGCCGTACCGCGTCAACCACCAGATCGGCTACCTCGGCACCGACAACCCGGCCACCCCCATCGACGAACGGCAGCCGTTCACCGTCGAGGTCAAGCAGCTCAGGCCGACCTACATCGGCATCAACATCAACACGATCGAGGTGGACCACGGAACCCACGTGGCCGGCATCACCGCCGCCAACGGAATGTTCGGCGGGCGGATGAACGGCCAGGCACCCGGGGCCAAGCTGGTCTCGATGCGGGCCTGCACCAGTGGCGGCTGCTCCTCCGCCGCCCTCACCGACGGCATGATCGACCTCGCCACCAAATACGGCGTGGACGTCATCAACATGTCCATCGGCTCCAGCCCCGCCCTCAACGACGGTCAGAGCGCCATGGCCCTGCTCTACAACCGCCTGATCGATCAGACCGGCGTCCAGATGTTCATCTCCGCCGGTAATTCCGGGGCCGGCACCAACACCGTCGGTGACCCGGCGCTCGCCGACAAGGTCGTCAGCGTAGGTGCGTCGGTCTCCAAGCAGACCTGGTGGGCGAACTACGGATCCTTCGTGCACCGGGTCAACGCCGTCTTCCCCTTCTCATCACGTGGCCCCCGCGAGGACGGCGGCTTCAAACCGGACATCACCGCGCCCGGCGCGGCCATCGCCACCGTCCCGCGCTGGATCGACGAGCCCCCGGTCGCGAGCACCGGCTACACCCTGCCGGTGGGCTACGCCATGCTCCAGGGCACCTCGATGGCCTCCCCGCAGGCCACCGGTGCCGCCGCGCTGCTGCTCTCCGCCGCCAGGCAGAACGCCATCAGTGCCACCCCGGCTGAGCTGCGCAACGCCATCTACTCGACCGCCGACTTCAACAAGGACGAGCCGGCGATCGCACAGGGCCGCGGCCAGTTCAATGTGATCCACGCGTGGCAGTACCTCGCCAAGGGCGTCGCGGACACCGACACCGTCACGGCCTCCGCGCCGGTCTGCACCACCCTCTCCGGTCAACTGGTCCAGCCGAACACCGGCAGCGGCCTGTTCAACAACTGCGCGCCGGGTAGCGGCGGCCAGGCGGTCGGCGAGTCCCGTACGTACGAGGTCACCCTGACCCGCACGAGCGGTCCGGACGCGGCGCTGTCCTACAACCTCGATCTGAAGGGCAACGACGGCACCTTCACCGTGCCGAAGACGGTCACCCTGGGGAAGAATGTCCCCACTGTCGTCCAGGTGGCCGCGGCCCCGGCCACTGAGGGCGTCCACAGCGCCGTGCTCACCGTCGACAACCCCAAGACCCAGGCCGTCGAGCGGTCGGTGATGCTCGCGGTCGCGGCCGCTGCTCCGCTCGTCGCCGGCAGCACCTGGTCGGCGGAGGGCACCGTCAACCGCAACGACACCATCGTCTACAGCGTCGCGGTCCCAGCCGGCACCAACAGCATGACCGTGAACCTGTCCGGCCTGGCCGCGGACAGCCAGACCCGCTGGTGGGCGTTCACGCCGGAAGGCGTCAACGGCGAACGGTCGGGCGCGGGCACCATCTACTGCTACGCCAACTATCTGGACGGCTACGGGTGTAACCCGCTGAGCCGTACCTACACCAACCCGAAGGCGGGCGTCTGGGAATTCGTCGTCGAGGCGCGCCGTACCAGCCCGCAGTTCGCGAACCCCTACCACCTGGAGGCGACCGTCACCCGGTGATGATGCCGCTATCCGCCGGAGGCCCAGGTCGACGCGTCGACCTGGGCCTCCGGGCTTTGCAGTCAGAGCATGCCCGTCGCTACGACATCGATCGATCGCCGGGCATGCATGTCGACAAGCGGACAAGGCTGTTTGAGGTGGACGCTGCTGGAGCTACCGTTCGGGGTTGGTTTAGTCAAATCGCCCTGATTGGGCACACGGGAGGACTGACGCCAGCATGGAGATCAACGAGAAGTGGGCTCATCGGCTACGGAAGCTGGGCCTCGTGGCCTTGTCATGCGCGGTCGGGTTCGGTGGCGCCGTCGCCATGCCAGCATCGGCCCAGGCAGCGACCGGACGGGTCGCCATCGTGGATCAGCGGAGCGGCGTGAAGATTTTCAGCCTCGGCTCCAGCAGTTGGAAGGGCAGTCCACTTTGGTCCTGGAGCCCGGCGCGAACCGCTGCCTGGTCGAACCTGTCGGACGTGAAGTTCCGATCGTACGGCGGCCGCAACGTCGTCCTGGTCACCGCATCCGGTGGTCGAGCCGCGATCATCGACTACTCGACACGGAAGACCAGGTGGACGGCGAGCCCCGGCGGTAATCCGCACGCGATCGAACTGCTGCCCAACGGCGCGGTGGTGGTCGCCTCCTCCTCGGGCAGGCTCACGGCGTACGGCAAGGGGAGGACGAGCGGCCGGACGTACTCGTTCCCAAGCGCGCACGCCGTGCTCTGGGAACCGGGCACGCGCCGACTGTGGGCGCTCGGCGGTACCCGACTGTGCAGCTACAAGGTCGGCGGCACCGCGACCAGTCCCACGCTGACCAACAAGTCCTGCCGGACCACGCCTTCCGGCGGCCACGACCTCTCGCCGGTCTACGGCACCTCGGCGGAGCTGTGGCTCAGCACCACCAGTCACGTCTACACCTACAACATCAACCGTGGGACGCTGCGCCGGGCCAGCGGCTACATCGACAACTCGCAGATCAAGAGTGTCGGCAACCACGCTGGTGGCCTGGTGGTCACCACCAAGGTGACGAAGAAGAACTCGGACGGCACCTGGGGCAACGGTAACGTCTGGCTCTACAAGCTGAACGGCTCGTACGTCGGCAATCGCTACCGCCCCGGCGCGGCCATCTACAAGGCGCGGCCGGTGGTGTGGAGCTACCGGTAAAGCGTTTCGCGGCACGAGCACCTGAAATCAGTGGGCCGCGCTGTTGCTGTCGGAGATGGCGTGGCCCCACCAGAGAGATCAAACTTCGCCAAGAGTTTCGTATGACAAGAGTGAATGGGGGCCTAATGTTCCTGGCATGGCTCACCATCCCTCGTACCGGCGGTTAGGCCGTCCTGTCGGGCTGCTCGCCGTATTCGCCGTCGTCGCCGCGCCACTGAGCGCACCTCCGAATGTGCTGCCCGGCGCCGGCCCACTGCCGGCCTCTGCCAACGGCTCCGACGTCGACCACGATCACGAGCACGAGAAGGGAGGACATCGCCCACCCAGCGGCCCGGTCGTACCCGTACCGCCCGAGGACGGTGCGATGCTCGCCGCCGCCGCCGCCGCACCGCCCGCTACGGACTCCGCCTGGCTACCGGTCAGCCACGGAGTCGAAAAGCTCGCCCCCGGAGTTGCTCTCAGCCGCGACCGCAGCTACGACAGCGCCGGCTTCGTGGACAGCTTTCTGCTCACCACCGACCTCAAGGGCCCGACGAAACCGAAGCTGCTCGCGGAGAGCGTCAGCGGCGCAATGGTGCCCACCGAGCTGGCGGACGCCTCCCGCGCGGTCGCCGGCACCAACGGCGACTTCTTCGCCATCAACGGCACCAACGCACCGATCGGCGGTGCCGTCCAGGACGGCGAGCTGATCAAAGCGGACCGTTCCGGCGGCACCATGGTTGGGCTCGACGCGGCCGGCGTCGGCCAGATCACCGACATGTTCCTCGAAGGTAGCGCCACCGTCGGCACCCGTACCTTCGATCTGGGCGGCCTGAACAGCAACGGCGTACCCGCCAACTCGGCGGTGTTCTACACGCCGAAGTGGGGCCCGGGCGACCGGGGGTACGTCAGCAGCAGCGGCTCGGTCGTCGAACTCGTCATCGAGCAGGGCAAGGTCACCGAGGTGCGCCGGGCCAAGACGGCCGAGCCCGTACCGAGCGACGGGTACGTGCTCCTCGCCGCCGGCAGTCTCGCCAACGAGCTCGCCGGTACCGCCCTCGATACGCCGGTCACGGTCGACTACCACGCTCGTTCCGACGCGCCCAACCCGTACTCGCTGGCGCTCGGCGCGCACCTGGTGATCCTGCGGGACGGCGTGACCCAGCCGATCAACCCGGGCGACACCAACAATCCTGCGCTCAAGCCGCGTACCGCCGTCGGCTGGACCGCCGACGGGAAGCTGCTCGTGTACGTGGCGGACGGCAGCTCCAGCCGCTCGCGTGGCCTGACCGCCTGGGAACTCGCCGACCGGATGAAGGCGGTCGGCGCCGTTGACGCGGTGATGCTCGACGGTGGCGGCTCGACCCAGCTGGTGACCCGCCGCCACGGCGATTCGCAGGTCAGCGTCACCAACGTGCCGTCCGACGGCAACATGCGCCCGGTGCCGAACGGCATCGGTCTGATCCCACCGGAGGGCTCCGGTGAACTGCGCGGCATCGACGTGCGGCTGCGCTCGGACCGGGTCTTCCCGGGCCTGTCCCGCGACGTCGCCGTGGCCGGCTACGACGAGACGTACGGGCCGGCGCCGCTGGACGACGTGAAGTGGCAGTCGGTGCCGGCCGACCTGGTCAAGCCGGACGCCGAGCGGGGGCTACGCGGATTCCACAGCGGAAGCGGCAAGCTGTTCGCCCAGTACCGCAGCGTCCGGCAGGCGGTCGACCTGCGGGTGCTCGGTGACCTCGACCAGCTCGAGGCCGACGTGCAGGCGCTCGCCCTCGAGCCCGGCGACCACCGCGACATCACCGTCACGGGCGTCGACGCGGAGGGTTTCCGCGCTCCGATCGAGCCGCGCGACCTCACGTTCGACTACGACAAGTCGGTGCTGACGGTCAGCCCGCAGCCGAACGGCACGGTACGGATCAGCGGCCTGGACGCCGCCGACGGCAGCGGCACGATCGTGACCGCGACCGTGCAGGGGCACGTGCTGCGCATCCCGGTGACGATCGGCCTCAAGGACGTACCGCTGTCGTCGCTGGCCGACGCCACCCAGTGGTCGTCGGCGGCGGTGCTCGCCACGGCCGGCGTCGCCTCGGTCGATACCAGTGACCGTCCTGGTGCTGCGCCCGGCGAGAAGGGCCTGCGGCTCAAGTACGACTTCACCAATCAGCGGGCGGGCACCTCGGCGGCGTACGCGGTGGCGAAGACGCCGCTGCTGATCCCGGACGGCGCGCAGCGTCTCGCCCTGTGGATCAAGGGTGATGGGCACAAGCACTGGATGCGGGCCACCATGGCGTCGCAGGGCTCGACGAACGTGCCGTTCACCTTCGCGACCGAGGTCGACTGGACCGGATGGAAGCGCGTCGAGGGCCCGATCCCGACCGGGTTCAGCGCGCCGATCACGCTCAGCCGCATCTACGTGGTGGAGACGGACACCAACAAGCGGGACGTCGGCCAGCTTGACCTCGCTCTGCTCGACGCGCGAGTCGGCGTGGCGCTGGACGTGCCGGACGTGCCGGACCAGCCGGACCCGGCGGTGCTGGAGCAGACCGACGGGCAGGCGGGGGAGGGCCGGCGCGGATGGCGCTTCGCGATCCTCTCCGACACGCACGTCAACGCCGACGGCGGCACCACGTCGTACGCGTACCGGCAGACCGGCCGGGCGCTCGACGAGATCGTGGCGGCCAAGCCGGACTTCGTGCTGCTCTCCGGAGACGGGGTGGACAGCAACCGGCCGCAGGACTTCGCCCTGTTCCAGCAGCTGCTCAGCGAGCACCTGCCGGCGGACATCCCGCTGCACTGGGCGGTCGGTAACCACGAGTCGGGTTCGACGGCCACCGGCACCCTCGACCAGTTCGCCGCCTCCACCGGGCGCCCGACCCGGCAGGTCTTCGACCACGCCGGCACCCGGTTCATCCTGCTCAACAGCACGCTCGCCTCGCTGCGGCGGTCCGACTGGTCGCAGGTGCCGTGGCTGCGGGAGCAGCTCGACGCCGCCGAGACGGATCCGTCGATCTCCTCGGTGGTGGTTTCGACGCATCACCCGGTGCTCGACCCGACCGGCACCGGCTCGTCGCAGCTGTCCGACCCGTACGAGGCGGAGCTGCTGGAGCAGTGGCTGGCCGAGTTCCGGGCCAGCTCCGGCAAGCAGGTCGCGCTGGTGACCGGCCACGCGCACACCGCGCACGTACGGCGCGCCGACGGCGTACTGGAGTTCAACGCGCCGGTTGTCGGCAAGGTTCCGTACGGCGACGCCGGCCATGGCGGGTTCGCTGCCTGGTCGCTGGTCACGATCGACCCGAACCGGGCGAAGGTCAACCCGGATCAGCCCGACCCGCAGGGCTTCGGCTGGTTCCAGGCGGACGTGCGGCCGGTGCTGACCCGGGTGGAGTTGCACGCGCCGGAGCAGGTAACGGTCGGTGAGACCGCGCGGGTGACGGCCAACGCGATCGACGAGGGTCAGGGCGGGCGTAACGTGCCGCTGCGCTACCCGATGTCGGCAACGTGGGCCGGCGACATGAACCTGGCGGTCGTCGAGGACGACAAGGACTTGTCGCAGGCGCTTAAGAGCCCCAAGGTCGTCGCCGTGCTCGACATACGGTCAGGAATGCTGACGGGTGTCCGCACGGGAACGGTGCAGATCGCCGTGCAGGCGGGGGCGATGGGCGCTACCGCCACCGTCACGGTGAACTGACGGCACCGTATTCGGCCCCCCACCCTGCAGCAGGGTGGGGGGCCGATCTTGTTTCGTCCGGCCGTATCCGGCCAGGCCGTGTACGGGCATCTGTGCCGAAGGGTGCGCCGGAATTGGCACGGGCGGGGCTAGACCAGCTTTACACCGGGGCGTCCGGCCTCGATGTAGAAGCTCTGCGCGTCCCAGGTCGGGGCGTCCGGCCGGGTGACGAACTTGACGTTCCGCTGAGTCGCCGTCGCGCCGGTCGGGGTGAAGGTGGTGCGGATGAAGCCGCGGTAGCCGTCGACGTACCGGATCCACGGACGCTTGAGCCAGTTGTCCTTCGTGGCCTGGTCGCCGGGACCATCGCCGGTCGAGGTGATCGATGTGACGATGAACTCCGTGCCGACGATCGCACTGGTGGGATCCGGGACCGAGAGAAGTGAATCCTGGACGAGGGTCCAGTGCAGGTCCCCGGAGAAGATGACCGGGTACACCTGGCGGTCGTTGTACGCGCGGTAGATCCGGTTCCGGGTGGGGCTGTTCTGGTTGACGCCACCGAGCTGCTGGCCCTGCGCGAACACGTGCCACGTCGCGCCGGTCGAGTTGATGCCGTCGATCAGCCACGCCTCCTGCTCGTTGCCGAGCTTCGAGACAAGCGGGTCGTTGTCGCCGATGCGGTACTGACGGCTGTCCAGGAGGTCAAGCTGCGCGAGGCTGCCGATGGTGAACCGGCGGTAGATCCGCTGGTCGGGGCCGACGGGCGGAGCGCAACGCGTGGGGGTGTTCTCCCACCACGCCTGGTAGCCGGCGGCGCGTCGGGCGAGCTGCTTCTGCCCGTGGTCGATACCGCCGGCGTAGTCGTTGGTGACCTCGTGGTCGTCGCGGGTGATGGCCCACGGGAACGCGGCATGTGCCGCCTGTAGGTCAGGGTCGAGCTTGTACAGGGAGTAGCGCAGCCGGTACTGGTCCACGGTGTTCGCGGCGGCGCGCACCTCATCGGGCACGAAGGTTCCGCCGCGGGGCGCGGCAGCGGTGATCGCGCCCTCGTAGATGTAGTCGCCGAGGTGCAGGACGAGGTCAATGTCGTCCTGTGCCATGTACCGGTACGCCGTGAAGTAGCCGGTCTGCCAGGTCTGGCAGGACGCGTGACTGATAGTGAAGGAGTTGACCTGGGCGCCGGCGGCCGGCAGGGTCCGCGTGCGGCCGACCGGGCTCAACTCCGGCCCGCACTGGAAGCGGTAGAAGTACCAGCGGTCGGGCGCGAGTCCCTGAACGTCGACCCGGACGCTGTGGTTGTACTCCGGCAGGGCGAACACCTCGCCCTCGCGGACGATCTGGGTGAACGCCTCGTCGTGGGCGACCTGCCAGTGGACCGGGATCTTCTTCGGCGGCATGCCGGACCCGACGGCCAGCGGATCCGGGGCGAGACGGGTCCACAGGATGACCGAGTCGGCCAGTGGGTCGCCGGAGGCCACGCCGAGCGTGAATGGGTAGCCGGGCAGGTTGCCGATACCGCCGGGCGCGGCGGTGGCGGCGGTGGGGATGGCAGCGCCGATCGAGGTCGCCGCGGCGGCCGCTCCCGACAGGATCAGGAACTGGCGGCGGCTCGGCTTGGAGATGGAGGAACGATCGTCTTCGTGGTGGGACAAGGTCGGCATCCTTCGCAGCGGGAGGCATCAGGAATGCGCAGGTGTACGCAGCTGCCGACGCTCTTGGATCTTGGTGACATGTCGGTGGGATGCCAGGTGAGCAATGGGCCAACGGCAGCGGAACATCGGCCACCGGCCCTGCTAGGCGGCGGGGCCGAGCGTCCAGTCGAGGGCCACGGCAGCGGTCCACGACTGGTGGGCACTGCCCAGCGCCTCCCCGGTGAGCGGTTCGTAGTACTCCCCGAACTCCAGATCGGCCAACTGCCGCAGGGAGTCCTCGCGGATCCGTGCGGCGAGGGCCGGGGCGACCCCCTGCCGCTCCAGTGCCCAGCAGAACAACCAGTTCATCACCGGCCATTGCGGGCCCCGCCAGTACGTGCGGGGACGGAACGCCGGCGACGTGGGCGAGGTCGACGGCGGTACGGCGTACCGCAGCGCGGGGTGGTCGCACCACTGCGGGCCGGACAGCAACGCCGCCTGGCGGCGCACGACCGACGGGTCGGCGCCGCACAGCAGCGGCGCGAATCCGGCGATGGTCTCGGTCTCCACCCACGTGTCGGCGCGGATGTCCTCGTCGCGGGCCAGGCCGGTCTCGTCCGACACGGTGGAGAGCACACCGGCCCGGAACCGGGCGGCGAGCGTCCGCAGTTCGGCGGCCTCGTCGGTGCGGCCGAACTCGTCGCCGACCTCGGCGAGTTCGTCGGCGGCGAGCGCCAGGATCGCGGACATGAACACGTCGGTGATCCGGAAATCCACCGTCTCGCGTACCGCGTCGTCGTCGTACCGGGCCTCGCGCATCTGGTGCACCAACCACAGGTAGCGCCGGTACTCGGCGTCGGTCGGCCGCTGGCTGGCATCGGCGACGTGCTGCAGGTCCCGCCGCGACCGGACCTCCAGGTCGACCTTCGGCGCCACATTGGCGTACGTCGAGTCCCAGCGTGGCGAGTTGTCCATGCCCGACTCCCAGCTGTGGTAGATCTCCAGGAGCCCGCGGCGGGACGGATCGCGCGCCTCGGCGAGCCACCGGTGCCAGGCCAGCCAGCGGTCGAACGTGCCTTCGGCGAATCGTTCCGCCAGCTCGCGGTCGGCCCCGCCGTTGCGACGGCCGGCTGCGAGGACGTGGCGCACCGCGATCGCGTGGACCGGGGGCTGGCAGATGCCGGAGGTGCGGACGTCGCGCGGTGCCGCGGCGGCGCAGGCGGAGTCCCACACGTCGGGGCCCGGGAAGTAGTCGACGTCGGGCCCGAAGACGATGTGCGGCAGCATTCCGTTGCGCCACTGGGCGCGCAGCAGCGTCCGCAGTTCGGCGATGGCCCGGGGCACGGAGACCGTGGCCAGGCCGATCGACACGAAAGCCGCGTCCCAGCTCCACAGGTGCGGGTAGAGCTGTGGTGCGGCTGTGGTCAGCTCGCCGAGGTCGTCTCCGCGCAGGATGTAGGCCGCGCGGGCGGCGAGCAGTTCTCGCGAAACATTGATCACAGCCATCACGTCACCAGCGCCAGTGCGGTCTCGGGGTCGAAGCAGCGCAGACTCGCCGGCGCACAACGCAGCCACACGTCCTGCTCGGGCGCCACGTCGAAGTTCGGCGGCGCCTGCACCTTCAGCTCGTGCTCGCCGAGCCGTACGGTGAGCAGCACGCTGGCGCCCGTCGGCTCGACCACCTCCACCCGGGCCCGGATCCGGTCCGCTGCCTGGGCCTTCGCCACGTCGATGTTCTCGGCCCGGACGCCCACCACCACCGGCTGGTGGTCGAAGGCGCCGAGGTGGTCGGGCGCGGTCAGCCCTTGGTCGCCCACGAGCAGCCGGGTGCCGTCGTCCGAGCGCCGCACGTCGGCGGTGAAGAAGTTCATCGGCGGCGTGCCGAGAAAACCGCCGACGAAGCGCTCCTCGGGCCGGTCGTACACCTGCAACGGGGAGCCGATCTGTGCGATGCGCCCGGCTCGCATCACCGCGATGCGGTCACCGAGGGACATGGCCTCAGCCTGGTCGTGGGTGACGTAGAGGGTCGTGGTGCCGATCTGGCGCACGATCTTCTTGAGCTCGGCTCGGAACTGCAGGCGGAGCAGCGCGTCCAGGTTGGACAGCGGTTCGTCCATGAGCAACACACCGGCGTCGACGACGATCGCGCGGGCGACGGCCACCCGTTGCCGCTGCCCCCCGGAGAGCTGGGCCGGGTAGCGGTCGAGCAGGTCGGTCAGCTCGAGGATCTCGGCGGCCCACCGTACGCGTTGCTCGATCTGCTCCGCCGGGGCCTTGCGCATGCGCAGCCCGAAGCCGATGTTCTGCCGCACCTTCAGGTGCGGGAAGATGGCGTACGACTGGAAGACCATCGAGACGTGCCGGTCGCGGGCCGACAGCCAGGTGACCTCCCGGCCGCCGATCGAGATGCTGCCGCTGTCCGGGGTGTCCAGTCCGGCGACCATCCGCAGCAGCGTCGTCTTGCCGCAGCCGCTCGGCCCGACGAGCACGAGGAATTCCCCGTCCGCGATCGTCAACGAGATGTTGTCGGTCGCCGGACTCTTGCCACCGGGATAGGTCTTCGTCAGGTCGCGAATCACGATCTCGGACATACCGCCCCCTCGCTGGCGCGGCTTCTCCTGGCGGTGGTCATCGCAGTGTCGTCCCCCACATGTTGATCAGATACTTGCGCATCAGCGCGACGAACACGATCGCCGGCAGCACGAGGGCGAACCCACCGGCGAAGCGGTACGCCAGCGGCGAGTCGGCGAGCGTCGAGAGGACCTGCGCCGGCAGCGTCCGCTGGTTGAGGGTGAGCACGGCAGCGCCGAGCACCTCGTTCCACGACATCACGAAGGTGAACATCGCCGAGGCCGCGATCCCGGGCAGCGCCTGAGGCAGGACGACGTGCACGAACGCCCGCAGCGGCGTCGCCCCGAAGATGAGCGCGGCCTCCTCGTGGTCGTTCGGCACGGCGTAGAACACGGCGGAGGTGATGAGCACCGTGGTGGGCAGCGCGAGCGCGGTGTGCAGCAGCGCGACGGCGTAGGTGGTGTCGTACAGGCCGGTGGTCAGGAAGACCTTGGCCAGCGGCACGGACAGCACGACGATCGGCAGGGCCCGGGTCAGGAGCAGGAACAGTTGGTACGGCTGGCGTCCGCGAAACGCGTACCGGGCCAGCGCGTAACCGGCGGGCACGCCGAGCAGCAGCGCCGCCGCGAGGGTGAACAGCCCGACCTGGAGCGAGTTGAGGAAGCCGGGGATCACCCCGGTGGTGGACAGGAACCGGGACAGCGTCTCGGTGGACAGTTCGGTGGGGAACAACGGCAGCGGGAACCGGTTGAGCGATTCCCGGCTGGACAGCGCGGCGAGGGTGATCAGGTAGACCGGCACGCCCATGAAGAGCGTCACCGCGACGCAGGCGACCTGCAACAGCACGCCTCGGCGGCGCCGCGCGCGCCTGGGATCGGGGTTCATCGGGTCACCTCCGTCGTCCGGTCACGCAGCAGACGCAGGTACGCGATCGAGGTGACCATGGAGACCGCCAGCACCACCAGGGCGATGGCGGCGGCGACGTTGGGATTTTGCAGGGTGTAGTACCAGCGGTAGGCCTCGCCGACGAGCAGCGGGAAGTCGCGGCCGGCGAGCGCCTGCGCCACCGCGAAGGTCTGCAGGGCCAGGATTGTCCGCAGGATCATCGCCACCTGCAGGCTGGGCCGCAGTTGCGGCAGGATGACCCACCGCAGGCGCTGCCAGTAGGTCGCCCCGAAGACCGAGGCGGCCTCGTCGTAGTCCCTCGGGATGCCCTGCAGGCCGGCCACGATGATGACGAGCACCAGCGACGTGGCCCGCCACAGCTCGGCGAGAAGGACGGCGACGAACATCGACGTGGGGTTCTCGTACGACAGCCAGGCGTAGCTGTCCACGCCGATCGTGTGCAGGACCGAGTTGAGGTACCCGTGATCGGTGAAGATCGACAGCCAGACCAGGCCGGCGGCCAGGTCGCTGATCGCCAGCGGCAACACCCAGATGTAGAAGTAGAATCCCGCGAACTTCGGCTTGGCCCGCAGCAGGAGGGCCATGGCCAGGGCGAACGCGAACTGGAGCGGGATCAGCACGACGATCAGCAGGACGGTGTTGCGCACCGCCGGCCACAGGTACGGGTCGTCGAGCATGCGCCGCAGGTACGCCAGGGTGGGGCCCTGGTCGCCGGTGAACGCCTGCGCGACACCGACGACCATGGGCCAGGCGAACAGCACCGTCAGGAAGACCAGCGACGGCGCGATCAGGAGCACCGGCGTGGGCAGCCTCGCCCGGCGTTCGTGCACCGGCACCGGGCCGGGCTGCGCGCGGTCCCCCGGCTGGCCGTCACCGACCGTGCCGGGGCCCGCGGCGCCCGAACCCACGCTCACTGCACTCGGCACGGCTGCCCGTCCGGGTCGGGCTTCCAGCAGGGAACCTTCAGCTCGTCGAGGATGGTGTTGAGCTGCTTGGCCTGGTTGTCGAGGACCTGCTGGACCGGCTTCTTGTCGAGGCAGATCTCCTTGAAGCAGTTCTTGAAGATCTGGGAGACCTCGCCGTCCTTGGCGCCCAGTCCCACCGGCGGCAGCGACACCAGCGCGTCGCTGGCCTCCTGCTGGGCGCGTACGGCGGTGGCCTCGAGGCTGATGGCGGGAGGCAGGTCGCGCGGCGGGGTGGCCTGCGCGACGGGGAAGAAGGCATTGTCCCGGAGCACCTGCAGCTGCGTCTCCGGCGTGGTCAGCGCCTTGATGACCTCCTTCGCCCGATCCACGTCGGGCGCGCCGCGGGGGATGGCGAGACCGGCCACGACGAGCATGTAACCCAGCCCCTTGGGGCCGCGCGGGGCGGGCACCATGAGCCAGTCGTCCGGCTTGTCCTTCGGGGCGTCCACCAGACGGGCCACGTGATCCCAGGCGATCAGCACCTCACCGCGTTGCAGCGGTTCCTGCATGAAGTCGTAGTTGGTGGAGGCCGGAGCCGCGTTTGCCCACAGTTCCTTCATGTACTGCCAGGCCTGCGCCGCCTCAGGGGAGCGGAAGGTGGTGATCTGCCCGCCGGTGAAGCTGGGCAGCAGGTAGCCCTGGAAGAAGCGGTGGTACAGGCCCTTCGGCCCGGCCGGAAAGCCGAAGATCGGCTTGCCGCCGTTGCCCGCCCGCCCGGCCTTCACCCAGGCCAGCAACTGGTCGTAGGTGAGCTTCTGCGGGTCCACCCCGTTGGGCAGCCACTGCAGTGCCTTCTTGTTGACCGCGACGACGTACGACGCCTGCATCCACGGGATGTACTTGGTGGTCCCGCCGCCGAGTTTGCCGAGTGTGGTCACGTCGGCGGCGAACCCACGGTCGGTGAGCGACCCGGCCAGGTCGTCCAGGTCGAGCAGGCGCCCGGCGTGTGGTGCGAGCTGGCCGTGCAGGCCGCCGACCAGACTGACCTGAACCTTGCCCGCGTCGACCTGCGACGTGATCGTCGAGGCGAAGACGCCCTCGTCCACCGGGTTGTAGGCAACCTTCGCAGCGGTGACCCGGCTGCCGAGAATCGCCTCGAACCGCTGCCGTTCCTCGACCGGAGTGAACTGGGTGGAAAGGAAAGTGATACTGCCGCTGCCACCGCCGGAGCCGGTGGTGGAAACCCCACCGCAGGCCGACAGTGCCGCGGCGCCTGCCGCTCCGAGGCCGAGCCCGAGTACCGTACGTCGGCTGATCAGCGCGTTGGGTAGGGTGCTCTTCGCCATCATTGACTCCCTGGGCACGTCTAAATCCGATGTAACCGGGTCTTTCGGCTAGCCTTTTGACAAGAGCTTTTGCAAAACGGGCTCACACAAGTTCCCAGGTCTATTCACGACTGTCAAGAGGTGTTAACAGATGCAGCTCCGAAGCAGCCCGAACACGTCGCGCCCGACAGTCGGCGCGACCCCCGGACACGTCCTCGAACTGGTCCGGTCACGTCCGGCGTGGACCCGACAGCAGCTGCTCACCGCCACCGGGATGTCCCGCCCCACGCTGCAGGACCGGCTGGCACCCCTGTTCGCCAGCGGTCTCATCTACTCCGCGGGCTTCGAAGCCTCCGAGGGAGGCCGCCCCGCCGAGCTGATCCGCTTCGACGACCGGCACCTCGTGATCCTGACCCTCGACGTCGGACACACGCACGCCCGCGTCGGCATCAGCACCGTGCGCGGCCAGGTGCTGCGCTTCCGCGACAGCCGCCTCGACGTGACCAGAACCCCGCCGCCCGCGGTGCTCAACACCCTGATCGGCCTCGCCGCCGAACTGACCGTCGACGCCCCGGACGAGCGGGTCGCCGGCATCGGCATCGGACTGCCCGGCCCGATCTCGCTGGTGACCGGACTGCCCGGCCAGACCACGACCCTGCCCGGCTGGGAGCACTTGCCGATCTTCGACCTGCTGCGCGAACGGTGGAACGTGCCGATGGTCACCGAGAACGACGCACGCGCCCTCGCGCTCGGCGAGGCGACCCGACATCCGGAGTCGACGGTGCTCGGCCTCAAGTGGGCACATGGCATCGGGGCCGGGCTGATCATCAACAATCGGAGCCTCGGCGGGGACGACGGCGCGGCCGGCGACATCGGCCACGTGAAGCTCAGCCGCGGCGGACCGGAGTGCCGCTGTGGCCGGCGGGGATGCCTCGCGGCGTACGCCTCGGGCCACGCGCTACTTGCCCGGCTGGCTCCGGTCGGGGTGCGTGACCTCGACCACCTCGCCGAGTTGGCGAACGCGGGCGACCGGAAGGTCCGCGCAGCCCTGGACGGAGCCGCCCGCCGGGTGGGAACCGTGTTGGCCGCGCTCATCGCGCTGGCCAACCCTCGGACTCTCGTCCTCGGCGGAACGATCGGCACACTGCCGCGGGTCGTCGACGCGGTGGCGGCCCGGGTACGCGAGGTCACCCTGTCGCGAAGCGTGGAGTCGCTACAGGTGCTGCCCAGCCAGCTCGGCCCCAGCGCCGGAACGGCGGGACTGGTCCATCTGGTCGTCGAGCGGGTGCTCTCGGCCGAGGCCGTTGACCGGTCACTCGCCGCCGAACCGGGCTCGCCGCACGCGGCGATCATCCGAGCGCCGGAGAAACCGTAAACCAGATCATGCCCTGGCCGACAGGCGCGGCCGGGATCCGGGCCGGCGACCACCGGCAGCGGTAAGGCCCCGAAGTGAGCCCCGCCTGGTCAGCAGGTCCCAATCTTGGCGAGCCGAGGGTCAAGTTTCGGGATCAGATGGTGCATCGTCTCTTGTTCTCGACCTACCCTGGGACGTCATGCCCTGAGGAGAATCTATGGCCATCACCGTAGGTGAGCTCGTCGGTGTGCCCTCCCTCGGGACACGCGTGGTGGCCGGCGCTTCCGGCCTTGATCGCAGGATCTCGTGGGCGCACGTCTGCGAGCTGCCAGAGCCGTGGCTGTGGCTGGGCGACGGTGAGCTTCTCATGACGACCGGGATCGGGATCCCGGTCGATGCCATAAGGCAGGTGAAGTATGTTACCGAGCTGTCCGCCGCCGGCATCGTCGGTATCGCCATCGGCGATCGGATGAAGTCGCCTGACCTTCATACCGACATGGTCGCCGCCGCGGACCGCATCGGCCTGCCGCTTCTTCTCACCGAGGCCGAGGTGCCGTTCGTGGCCCTCGCCCGTGTGGTGGCCAACGCCAACGACAGGGAAGAACAGGCGCGGCTCGCGACGACCGAACGGCTCTACCACCACATGCGTTTCTTGTCGCAGGTCGATGGGACCCCGCAACTCCTCGGTGGTCTTGGTGTAGAGCTCGGCGCGACCCTCGCGCTGGTCTCGGCAGGGGCGACCATTTGTGCCGCAGACGGCGATACCGGGAGTCCCTCCGTGGCTGCGGCGCTGGCCCAGTTGGCATCGACGCAACCACGGCCGGGCGGGGCCGTGATCCGCCTTCATCACGGTGCGCTGGCGGTGCGGCTTCCTGGGCCGCAGGCAGCAGCCCTGGTGGCGGTACCGCTCCCGGATCACCTGCTTGACATCGGGCTCGTGCAGCATGCGGCGGCGGTTGTGTCGGCGCAGCGGTCCGCGGCCACCGCGGGACGCGAGCGCGCCCGGCGCCTGGGGGCGTCGTTGCTCACGCGCATGATTGACGGCAGCATCGACTCTGCGATGGCGCTGGATGAGCTCACCGAGAGGCGTCTGGATGGTCGCCGGGTGGTCGCGGTGATCCCGGTTGACAATGCGAGCGACGCGGTCTGGGCGGACCTGCACCATCGTTTCGATGACGCGGGGATCGCGAACGCGTTGCTGACCCGGGGCGGGCTGCACGTCGCCCTCCTGCCGGAGGACGAGGAGGCGCTGACCATGCTCCTCCAGGCGTTGCCGCCGTCGGCGAGCGTGGGGGTGAGCGCGCCTGTCGACCGGGTTGCCGACAGCAGGCCTGCGCTCCTGCAAGCAACCTGGGCCTTGCATCAGGTCAGGGACACCGATCGCCGCGTGGGTCGGTACGCCGTCGACCGGCAGTTCTCCGGATTCCTGCCCACCAGCTTGGCTGACTGTGAGGAGGCGGCGCGCCGTTGCCTTGGACCGCTTCTTCGGTACGACGAGACGAAGGGCAGCCAACTGGTCGTGTCGCTACGCGTCTTTCTCGAGGAAAACCGGTCGTGGGCGCGCGCCGCCTCGCGGCTGTATGTCCACAAGCAGACCCTGGTATACCGGATGGACCGAGTCGAGGAGCTCACCGGCCGGAAGCTCAGCTCGACCGCGGACGTGGCCGAGCTGTGGATGGCACTGCAAGCGGCGATGGCCGCCGGGCTGCACGGTTTCTAGGTCCGCGACCATCCGACCCGTCGTCAGTGTCCCAACATCCGCCAAAAGGACGAGGCCATCCGCGACGGCTTACCCGACCGGGCCTCCGTCCGGTCCGCCATCGCGAAGATGAGCGTGCCCGCGTTGACGCCCAGCCACCGCAGGGGCTCCGGCTCCCACTTGGGGGAGTGTCGGAACAGCCAGGGCAGGTCGGTCAGCTCGGACGGTGTCTCGGTGATCAGGTTGGCCAGGGTCCGGCCGGCGAGGTTGGCGGTCGCGACCCCGTCGCCGACGTAGCCTCCCGCGTACGCGATGCCGGACTCGCGGTCGTAGCCGGCCGATGGGTACCAGTCGCGTGGGATACCCAGGTTCCCACCCCACCTGTGGGTGAAGGTGGTGCCGGTCAGCATGGGGAAGAGGTCAGCCAGAATCCCACGCAGCATGGTGTGCACGCGGTCGTCCAGGTCGAACTCCGGCATGACCCGCGAGCCGAAGTGATACGGCGCGCCGCGTCCCCCGAATGCCAGGCGTCCATCGGCGGTACGCTGCCCGTAGATCCGCAGGTGACGCTTGTCACTGAAGGTCTGCCGGGAGCGCAGGCCAATCTGGTCCCAAACCTCCTCCGGCAGTGGCTCGGTGGCCACCATCAGCGAGTACATCGGGACCATGTCGCGGCGCATCCCCGGTAGCAGCGAGGTGTACCCCTCGGTGGCCCGGACCACGACCTTGGCGCGGACCTCGCCGTGTGCAGTGACCAGCCGTCGCTGACCGATGCCCTCGACGCGGGTACGATCGTAGATCTTCACCCCGGCGGCCTCTATTACCTGAGCGAGTCCGCGCACCAGCTTCGCCGGGTGAACAGCTGCGCAGTGCGGGGTGAACGTGCCACCGTACACACGCGTCGCCCCCACCTGGGCGGTCGCCTCCTCCGCCGAGAGTAGCCGCATGTGGTCGGTGCCGAAGCCCCAATCCCGCCAGCCCTGGACCTCTCGCTGGGCGCGGATCCACTGAGCCTCGTTGCGGGCCGCAGACACGTAGCCGCCCTGCGCGAAGTCGCAGTCGATGCCCTCGGTCGCGATGACCCGCCCGATCTCGGTCACCGTGGCGTTCATCGCGTGCTGCATCCTGCGCGCCGCATCCGGCGAGCTGCTCCCGGCGATTTTGTTTAGGGTGGCCGGGAAGATCGCCGAACACCAGCCGCCGTTGCGGCCGGACGCGCCGAACCCGACAACCTCCGCCTCCATTACGGCGATACGCAGGGACGGGTCGGCTTGCGCCAGGTAGTACGCGGTCCACAGGCCGGTGTATCCGCCCCCAACGATTGCCACGTCGACGTCCGTCGAGCTGGGCAACGACGGTCGGGGCTCCCAGGACAGTGACGGGTGGTCGTGCCACAGACTGAGTCGGCGGTAGGCCGGGTGCGAAGCCTCGGTGCTCATTGTCCTTCTCGCTGTTTCATGGGCGTCGACATCCGGATGCCTGCCTGGCTCCGTATCGGGTCAGCGCCGACGGGCACGCTGGGTTCCGAAGAGGATCGGCCGGGAGCCGGGCGCGAGGCAATCGTGCCGGGGTCCTAAACCGCGGTACGGGTTTCATACCCGACAACGAAGTTGCCCCGTCTCGCCGTTCTCTTCACCGTGGCCGCGTGTCAGCAGGCCGAGCAGGTCGTAGGGTCCGGCGGAACCGTCGATCACCTACGAAGGAGACTTCGCCGTGAACGCGCCACACTCCCCGGCCGAACACTCCACCACCCCGCACCTTGTCGACCTCAACGACGTTCCGTGGCCCGAACTGCAGCCGGATCCCCGGGCGGTGGTAGGAGACCCGCAAACCCGGACGATCACGCTCGTCGACTCCGGGAACCACGAGGCGGGGCTGTGGGAGTGCACGCCCGGGGAGTTCGCGTCAGATCACCGGGGCTACATCGAGTTCATCCACGTCATCGACGGCGACGCGGACCTGGTCGGGGACGACGGTTCGGTCGTCACGCTGGCTCCGGGGACCATTGTCACGATTCCGGACGGATGGAGCGGGCGCTGGCGCGTGCGGCGGACCGTGGTGAAGTCATTCGCGATCATCCGGGACGGGAGCTGACCGCCGGCCGGGCGGGCGATCCGGGTTAGCCGGCGTCGTCCGAAAGCACAACGTCGGCGCGGTTCTTGGTTCGCCAGCACGATGGCGGCGGCGCCGAGGCCACCCCTACTGTCCCCGCAACCGGGCCCTCGCCCGTACCCGTCAGCGGGCTGACCTCTCATGGAGACCTCATGTCGGAAACAACCAGATCCCCGGAGCGGCAGGCGCCGTCGGAGACGGGTCCGAGTGTCGAGGCGGCGCCGATCCGTGGCATCGAGTTCCGCTCCATCGACTACGTGCCGGCCCGTGAGCGGCACGGTCGGCTCAGCGACCAGGCCACGATCTGGTTCGCCGGCAGCGCCCAGTTGCTCAGTCTGTCCACGGGCGCCATCGGCATCTGGTCAGGGCTCAACCTGTTCTGGACGCTGATCGCGCTGGCGCTCGGCACCGTCCTCGGCACGATCCCGGTCGCCGCCCACGCCAGCCAGGGCCCGCACCTCGGGCTGCCGCAGATGGTGCAGTCCCGGCCACAGTTCGGCCGTTACGGGTCGATGTTCATCTGGGCAGTGGCGGTGCTCGTGTACTGGGGGTACGTCGTCTTCGGCGTCAACACCATGGGAGCGACCGCGCACTAGCTGGGCATGGGCCCGGGCTGGCTCTGGATGGTCATCCTGGGCATCGTCGCGATGGTGTTCGCCGTGTACGGATACGACTGGCTACACGTCGGTCAGCGGATCGTCACGATCCTGCTCGTCGTCGCGTTGCTGGTGTTCACCGTGGGCGCCTCGGTTGGCGGTCACATCCCCGCCGCGCAGTTGGCCGCGTCGGACACCTTCGACCTGACGAAGTTTCTCGTCGTCGTCTCGGCGGCGGCGGTCTACCAGCTGTCGTGGGCGTTCTTCGTCTCGGACTACTCCCGTTACATGCCGGCGAACACCAGCCACCGCTCGATCATCGCGTACACCGCACTCGGCGCGGGTCTGGGCGTCTACTGGATGGAGGCTCTGGGTGCCATAGCGGCCGCCATCTTCCCGGAGGCGGGGCTCACCGGCGCGTTGCAGGATGCCTCCGACCAGGTGTTCGGCGGCCTAGGCATGATCGTGCTGGTTCTCGGCGGCATCTCGCTGGCCATCTTCACCGGCATGTGCGTCTACGGCGGCTCGCTGACGCTGATCAGTGCGGCGGACAGCGTGCGGCGGGTCTCGCCGAGCCGCGCTATCCGGGTCGTCACGATTCTCCTGATCGCGGTCACGGCGACCGTGGTTGGTCTGCTCATCCCGGACGACTTCCTCAACGGGACGTTCTACACCGTGCTCGCCGTGCTCGGGTACCTGATGGCGCCCTGGACCGCCGTCAACCTGGTCGACTACTTCGTGGTGCGCAGGAACAGGTACTCGGTCCGGGAGATCTTCAACCCGGCCGGGATGTACGGGCGGTGGAACTGGCGCGGCCTCACCGCGTACTGGATCTCGTTCGCCGTGATGATCCCGTTCATGTATCTGAGCTTCTTCCACGGCGTTATCGCCGAGGCGCTCAACGGCGTCGACCTGGCGTTCTTCGTCGGGATTCCGGTGGCCGGCCTGCTGTACTGGCTCTTCTGCCGATCGTTGGATGTGGAGCGGGAATGGGCCATCATCCCGACTGCGGATCGTGACCTGGACGCGTTCGGCCAGCCGATCGAGTGATCGGCCGCAGCTGACGCAGCATCTGCCGTGGCAGTGGGCAGGGCCGGGTTCGTGCTGTCGCCTGGCCAGGCCAGGGCAACATCCACGGTGGGCGCCGGGGCGGTGAACCGGCGCAGCCGCACATCGCGCAGCCGCAGCGCACGGGCCCGGCCGGCCGGGACGGCCGCGACCACGTCGCCCTGCGCCACCGCCCGCAGCAGCTGCTCGTCGTCCGGCTCCTGCCGCACGAGCCGGAAGCCGCCGTGCGGCCAGACCTGGGCGATCGTACGGTCGAACATGCCGGGGCCGTTCTCGCGCGGCCACATCACGGCCGGCAGGTCGACCACCTCGGCCCGGCTGATCCGGCGGCGGCCGGCGGCGAGCGGGTGGCCCGCGGGCAGGGCCAGCAGCAGCTCCTCGGTGTCGATCGCCCGGCAGGCCAGCGCCGGCTCGTCGACCGGCGGGCGGACGAACGCCACGTCGAGCCGGCCGGCGAGCAGGCCGGCCACGTTCGGCGCCGTCCAGGCCGTCTCCGCGACCACCTCGACGTCCGGGTGGGCGGCCCGGAACCGGGCGACCAGCGCGTCGACCCGACCGCCACGCGCCGACCGGGTGTACGCCAGCCGGAGCCGGCCGCCCCGCCCGCGTACCAGGTCCCGGATGCGGGCGGTCCCCGCGTCCACCTCGGCGAGCAGCCGGGCGGCCTCGTCGGCGACCCGCGCCCCCACCTCCGTCAGTGTGCAGCCCGGCTGGTGCGATGCACGAGCGGCACGCCGAGCTGGCGTTCCAGGGTCCGGATCTGCTGGCTGAGCGCGGGCTGGGCGACGCGCAGCCGGGCGGCGGCCCGGGTGAAGTGCAGTTCCTCGGCGAGCACCGCGAAGTAGCGCAGCCGCTGCAGGTCCGAGCAGGCGTCCAGGGTCGGCACGTCGGACATGCACCGATCATAAGCGCCGCTTATCGCCGGCTGCCCGATCGGTTTTGGACAACGGCCCGCCAAGACGGCGACGATCCGAGGCCAACGGCACGAGCGACGGGAGCGGACGATGGCGGCGGCGACGGACGTGGTGGTGGTCGGCGGCGGGGTCGTCGGGATGACGGCGGCGGTCGCTCTTCAGCAGCGGGGGGCGCGGGTGACCGTGCTGGCCGCCGACGACCCGGCGGACACGGTATCCACGGTGGCCGCCGCGGTCTGGTACCCGAGCCACACGGACCAGGACCCGCGGGTGCTGCGCTGGGCGGGCCAGACGCGTGCGGAGCTGGAACGCCAGGCGGCCGACGGCGTGCCGGGGGTGGTCGACCGGCCGACCCGGATGCTGCTGCGCCACCCGTACGTCGGCCCGCCGTGGTGGGCGCAGGCGTGCGGGGACCTGGTGGCCGAGCCGGCGCGGGCGCCGTACACGGCGTTGCTGCGGTTCACCGCGCCGACGGTGGAGATGACGCCGTACCTGGCCTGGCTGCGGCAGCGGCTGGAGTCCGGCGGCGGACGGGTGCTACGTCGCCGGGTGCGGCGGCTCGCGGACGCGTTCGACACTGCGCCGATTGCCGTCAACGCGACGGGGCTGGCCGCCGGTCGGCTCGCGGCCGACCCGGCCGTGCACCCGGTGCGCGGGCATGTGGTGCTGGTGGCGAACCCGGGTCTGACCGTCTCGGTGCGTGACGAGGACGACCCGGCTGGGATCACGTACGTGCACCCGCGCCGGCATGACGTGGTGCTCGGCGGCACGTATCAGCCGGGGGTGGGGCACACCGCGGCCGACCCGGACACGGCGGCGGCGATCCGGCGCCGCTGCGTCGCGCTGGTGCCGGAGTTGGCCGACGCGCCGGTGCTCGACGAGCGGATCGGGCTGCGGCCGGCCCGGCACGGTGGTCCGCGGGTCGAGGTGGACCCGGACCCGGCGGGCCCGCCCGGCAGCCGGCTCGTGCACGCGTACGGCCACGGCGGGGCGGGGGTCACCCTGTCCTGGGGGTGCGCCGCCGAGGTGGCGGACCTCGCCCTGGGCGGCTGACCGGGCGCACCCGGCACAGCGGGGCCGGCGCCCGGCAGGCGCGGCCGCTGTCACGGGGCTGGTCGGCGGCCTAGACTGTCGGGGTGGTCCCGATCGACGCCGTCGCCGCAGCGTACGGCTGCTGGATCACCCCCGATTTGCCGCTGTACGGCAACGACTACGAGCGCTCCGACTTCGCTCCCTGATCCGCCGGGCTCCGCTTGTTTTCCGGTCCACGTCCGCCATTTCTGGGGAGCGCCCTGTCATGCCCGTACCTGACCACAGCCGCAGTGCCCCGCCAGCCGGAGGCCTGTCCACCGCGGATTCGCCGTTCGGCTCGACGCCGAGCGATGCCAAGACCTCCTCCACCTCTGCAAACACCTCGGCCTTGGCCATACTCCGGGCGCCGCAGACCGCCCGGGTGCTCGCCGCCAGCCTGCTCGGTCGGATCCCACTCGGCGCCGCCCCGCTGGCCTTGTTGCTCTTCGCCCGGGAGGCGATGACGCTCACGGTCGCGGGTCTGCTGGTCGGCGCGTTCACCGCCGGCACCGCGGTTGGTCAGCCGATGTTCGCCCGGATGGCGGACCGGTGGCGGCAGCCGCCGGTGTTGAGGCTGGCGGCGATGGTTTCCACGATCGGGTTCGCGCTCACCGCGGCGCGGGTCAACCTGCCAGTGACCGTGCTCGCCGCCGGTCTGGCCGGGCTGGGCGCGCCGCCCTTCGAGTCGTGCCTGCGGGTGCTGTGGCGCGACCTGCTCCCCGCGCAGCAGGTGCAGACCGCGTACACGTTGGACATCGCCGTACAAGAAGCGATCTTCATCCTTGGTCCGGTGGTCACGCTCGCCGCCGTCGCGCTGGCTGGCCCGGGCGGCGGCCTGGCGGCGGCAGCACTGTTCCAGGCCGTAGGCACGCTGTGGTTCGCCACCACCGGCGCCGTCCGCCGCTGGCTGGGCGAGCCGGCGGTCCGACACTGGGCCGGCCCGCTGCGCGTCGGCCGGTTCCGGCTGATCCTCGGCGCACTGCTGATGGTCGGCGCGGCGGTGGGCAGCGTGACGGTTGCCGCGACCGGGTACGCCGAGTCGTTCGGCGCCCGATCCTGGGCGGGTTGGCTGCTCGCCGCGCAGGCGACCGGGGCGTTGCTCGGCGGCCTGCTCTACGTGCGCTTCACCATGCTGCGTCGGTACGTCACCCTGCCCCGTGTGGTCGGGATCTTCGCCGCCGGTTACCTGCCTCTGCTACTCACACCGGCTCCGCCGGTCATGTTGGTGCTGATGGCGGTGAGCGGGCTCGCGCTGCCGCCGCTACTTACCGTCGCGTTCGTCGCGATCGACGAGGTTGCCCCCGCCGGTACGGCGGCCGAGGCATTCGCCTGGGCGGCGACCGCCTTCTCGGTCGGCAGCGCGGGCGGCGCGGCGGCGGCTGGGGCGCTGCTGGACGCGGTGGGACAGCTCATTGCCGGCTTTCTGCTCGCGCCGCTGAGCGCTGCCGGGGCCTGCGCGATCCTGCTGTTGGGCGGCAGGCCCCGCCATACCCGGGCGGGCAGCCTGCAGTCTTGCTGAGGACTGGCGCGCACGCGCTAATGCGGCACGAGGTCGGGTGCGCCCCAGCCGTCGGGAACGGGCAGGCCAGCCTGCCGTCGGGCCAGGACAGCGGCGCCGACCTGCGCGGCCTGGGCACCGAAGGCGGAGCGCAGCACCGGGGGCGGGGGCCGCCAGGCGAGGGCCGCGCGTAGGGCGTCGCGTACCGGGTCGAAGAACAGCGCGCCCGCGTCGGCGAGCCCACCGCCGAGAACGATGCGGGCCGGGTCGAGGGTCAGGGTGAGGGTGGCCAGGGCGGTCCCCAGAGCCTGGGTCGCGTCGTCCCAGACGGTGCGGGCGACCGAATCGGTGGCCACCGCGCCGGCGATGGCTCGGCTGTCCAACCCCGGGGTACCGCCGAGTCGGGCATAGCGGCGGGCCAGCCCGCCGGCGGAGGCGTACACCTCCAGGCATCCCCGCTGCCCGCAGCTGCACGGCTCCCCGCCGGGATAGACCGGCATGTGCCCGACCTCGCCGGCCGAGCCGGTCGCACCCGGCACCGGCGAACCATGCACCACCACCGCCGCGGCGATGCCGGTGCCCAGCGGCAGCAGCAGGAAGTTGTCCAGTCCACTGGCCGCTCCGGCCACCGCCTCGGCGACGCCGGCCGCCCGCGCGTCGTGCCCGACCGCCACCGGCAGCCGGAGGTCGTCCCCGACGAGGGTGCGCAGCGGCACGTCGCGGAACCGGAGGTTGGCGGCGTACCGCACCACCCCGGCAACCTCGTCGACGAGGCCCGGCGTGACCACGCCGATCGCGGCGGGTGTGCTGCCGAGGGCGAGCGCGTCGTCGCGCAACCGGAGGCACAGGGACCGGACCGCCTTGACCGGGTCGTCGTCCGCGCTCGACGGCACGACCAGCGAATGCCGGAACTGGCCGTCCTCGCCGACCACGGCCCCCTTGACGGTCGTGCCCCCGACGTCGACGGCGAGGACGCAGTGGTCTTCGGGCTGCGTCACGCGATCACCCGGCCACCACGGTGAGGTCCGCGGCGAAGTCGCGGTCCAGGGGGAACACCGGTCGTACCACATTCTGGTACGGCAGCCGCGCGAGGTCCTGGTCGACGCCGCCCGGCGTCAGCGCGAGCAGCCAGTCGCCGGCCGCGTCGAACAGCTCCGGCTCGAGGTAGCCGATCTTCACCACGACGAGATCCACCGCGTCGACCGCGATTCCCAGCCGGGCGTACGACTCCAGCAGGCGGTACTGCATCCGGCGGGAGGTGACGAAGACGCTGAGCCCGCCGACCCGTACGCTGACGCACCGCCCACCGTCGGGATCGTCGGCGACCGCCTCGAGGATCCCGACGAGGGGGAGCGGGCCCGGGGCACGTGAGTCGATCCGGCCGCCGACCGTCACCCGCACGGGTGAGCCGAGCGGCTGGTCGGCGATCTGTGCCACGGCCTGCGGGTCGACCAGCGAGGCGAACACGGCACGGTGCGAGCCGTCGCGGATCTCGGGGCGGGCCAGCATCCGCTCAAGGGCATAGGTGACGTCGTCGGCGCCGCCGGCACCCGGGTTGTCGCCCGAGTCGCTGATGAAGAACGGTCGCCGGCCGGGATCGGCGACCGCGGCCAGGGCGGTGTCGAGGCACTCGTCCATCGAGCCGGTGGGGGCGACGAAGGAGAACTCGTCGCGGGCCGCCCAGAAGTGCCCGCCGAGCTCACGGGCCGCCTCGCTGGTGGCGGTGGCGTCGGTGCCGGTGACGACGACCGCGCCCTGGCAGCGCGGCTGGTCGGCCCAGGCGAACCCGATCCAGATCGCCGCGTCGATGATGCCGTCGCGGGCCTCGACGTCGGGGATCCTCGCGTAGAGTCCCCGGGCCGGCTCCTCGCGGGTGCTGGTCATCTCGCCCGGTAGCAGGATCGGCACGTGGACCATGGCCTTGTGCGGGCGCTGCTGCCGGCGCAGCGCCTCGACCAGGTTCCGGGCGGCGCGCTCCCGGGTCTCCCACACGTCGATGTGCGGGGCGGTGCGGTAGCAGGTGAGCAGGTCGCAGGCGTCAAAGAGCACCTGCGAGACGTTGCCGTGCAGATCCATCGCCGCGGAGATGAACGGCTCCGGGCCGATCACCGACCGGATGGCGGTGACCAGGTCGCCCTCCGCGTCGTCGCGTCCGACGACGCTCATCGCGCCGTGGATGTCCAGCAGCATGCCGTCCACCGGGCCGGCGGCAGCGAGCTTCTCCACCATCTCGGTGGCCCAGGCCTCGTAGGTTGCCGGGTCCACCGCCCCGCCGGGCAGGGCCCGCGCGTGCACGAGCGGGGTCCACTCGACGTCGACGGCCCAGGACTGGGCGGGGGAGAGCCAGTCGTACCGCGCCAGCAGCGCCTCGTCCCGGGTGACCTCGAAGTCGTGGGCGGCGCTCAGGTGGGGCGAGAACGTGCTGGACTCGATGTGGATGCCGCCGATGGCGACACGGAGGGGACGGGGCACGGGTGTTGCTCCTCAGGAGGGTCGTACGTCGGCCGTGGTGCGCAGCAGGTGCCCGAGGCCGACCAGGGCGGCATCCGGGCCCGCGACGCTGGCTTCGATGGTCAGGGACTGGGTCATGGACGGTAGGCAGCGCTCGTAGAGCATCCCCCGGGTCGCGGCCACGTAGACGTCGAGGCTGGACAGCGCGCCGCCGATGACGACGGCGTCGGGGTTGAGGAAGTTGACCAGGCCGGAGAGAGCCACGCCGAGCAGCCTCCCGGCGTGGCGCACCATGGTCACCACGGTCGGGTCGGCGTCGCTGACCGCCGCCATGATGTCCCGGACGGTGGTCGCCGATGAGCCTTGCTCGGCCAACTGGCGGGCCAGGGCGGCACCGCTGGCGACGGTCTCCAGGCAGCCCCGGCTGCCACAGGAGCACTCCCGCTCGCCGCTGTCCGCCACGCGTACGTGGGTGACGTCGCCGCTGAGGCCGCGGCCGCCCCGGTAGACCTGGCCGCCGCTGACCAGGCAGGCACCGATGCCGGTGCCGGCCTTGACGTAGATCATGTCGCCCGGCTCCTGGCCCCGGGTGACGTACTCGCCGATCGCCGCCGCCTTGGCGTCGTTGTCGACGATCACCGGCAGCTGGAAGCGCTCGGCGAGGTACGCCCTCGCGTCGACGCCGCTCCAGCCGGGCATCCGGGCCGGGCCGACCAGCCGCCCGTCGGGGAACGCGACCGGGCCCGGTAGGGCGACGCCGACCCCGAGCAGCTCCTGGCCGGGCGCGGCCGCCGCCTGGAGCCGCGCGAAGGTCGCCGCGACAACGTCGAAAACCTCGTCGGGCCCGCTGGCGATGTCGATCGCCACTTCCTCGGTGGCGCGCAGCTCCCCGCCGGGTGCGCACAACCCCACCCGGGCGTGCCTGCCGCCCAGTTCCGCGACGGCGAGGACCCCCTTGGTCTCCCGTAGGCGCAGGATCCGCGGACGGCGTCCCCCGGTGGACCGGCCCACCCCCTCCTCCAGGATGACGCCCTCCTCGAGGAGCCGGCGGACCACGGTAGTGACGGTCGAGGGGGCGACCTGCAACGCCTCGATCAGGTCGGCGCGTGAGGTGGCCGCGCCGCTGGCGAGCAGGCTGAGGGTCTGGTCGCGCAGAGTGGCGGAGATCGATGGTTCCAAGATGCCTCTCCTTGTTCGGGGCGGTCCTCCGGCGCGCTCAGTCTGTCGCAGTTCCCGAGCCTCGGCGCTCCGGAGTCCGCGCGAAGAGTATCGGTCGATCCTTCGCCGACTTGGATCGTACCTTGGCCGAAGTACGCGAATAAAGAGGGTAAGTTCCGTTGACTCGGCACTTCGGCCCGGATACATTCTCCGCGTCGAACGTCGAGGAGCAGCACAGGCGGCTGACCGCGTGGCAATGCCGCTGGCGCCCGGAGACGCGGGCCACTCGCACATCAATCGAGGAGATTCATGAGGAGCAGATTTGCCGGGCGCGCCCTCCGCGGCGCGGTGGCGGCAGCGAGCGCGGTCGCCCTCGGGGCGGGCCTGGTCGCCTGCGGCGGCGGCAGCGGTTCGTCGAAGGACGGCGGGAGCCAGGGCAAGGACACCGCGACGGTCGCCTTCCGTACCCCCAACTGGATCCTGCCGATCTCGGCACCCGGCTTCACCCAGGGCGAGAACGCCATCTTCGGTCAGGCCCTGTACCGGTCCCTGTACCAGTACAAGCTGGACGGCACCGCGCAGTACAACATCGACCCGCAGCGCTCGATGGCCGAGCCGCCGGTGGTGAGCGACGGCGGCAAGACGCTGACCATCACGCTGAAGGACAACACCTGGTCCGACGGCAAGCCCGTCACCACCAAGGACATCCAGTTCTGGTACGACCTGGTCACGGCGAACAAGGACAAGTGGGCGTCCTACCGGGCCGGCGGCCTCCCGGACAACATCGCGCAGTGGTCGGTCAAGGACGACAAGACCTTCTCGATCACCACTACGAAGGTCTACAACACCGCCTGGTTCGTGGACAACCAGCTCAACAAGATCACCCCGATGCCGGAGCACGCCTGGGACAAGGACTCCGCCACCGCGGCCGTGAGCAACCTGGCCAGCACGCCGGAGGGCGCGAAGAAGGTCTTCGACTTCCTCACCGCAGCCGCCAAGGACCCCAAGACGTACGACTCCAACGAGCTGTGGAAGGTCAACAGCGGCCCGTGGAAGCTGGCGAAGTACGTGCCGAACGGCGAGGTCACCCTCGCCGCCCAGCCGAACTACTCCGGCGTGGACAAGCCGAAGCTGGCCAAGGTCGTGCTGCGGCCGTTCACCGGCGACGACGCCGAGTTCAACGTGCTGCGCGCCGGTGACATCGACTACGGGTACGTGCCGGCGGCCAACCTGTCCCAGGAGGGCTACCTCAAGTCCAAGGGCTACACGGTCTCTCCCTGGTACGGCTGGTCCGTCACCTACCTGCAGCTGAACTTCAACAACCCGAAGACCGGGGTGCTGTTCAAGCAGCCGTACCTGCGGCAGGCGCTGCAGATGCTCATCGACCAGCCGACGATCAGCAAGGTCATCTGGTCCGGCACGGCCGCGCCCACCTGCGGCCCGGTGCCGGCCAAGCCGGGCACCAACGGCACCGACGCCGCCGGCTGCGTGTACTCGTTCGACCCGGCCAAGGCCAAGGAACTGCTGGAGAGCCACGGCTGGAAGGTGACCCCGGACGGGCAGACCGCCTGCCAGTCGCCGGGTACCGGGCCGAACCAGTGCGGCGACGGCATCGCCGCCGGCGCGGCGTTGGACTTCACCGTGACCAGCCAGACCGGCTTCTCCGCCACCACCAAGATGTTCGCCGAGATCAAGTCGCAGATGGCCAAGCTCGGCATCCAGCTGACCATCAAGGAGGTGCCCGACTCGGTCGCGGTCACCCCGGCCTGCAAGCCGACCGAGGCGACCTGCACGTGGGACTTGTCCTTCTTCGGCTCGCAGGGCAGCTGGTACTACCCGGCCTTCGCCAGCGGCGAGCGGCTCTTCGCCACCGGCGCCCCGGTGAACCTGGGCAGCTACAGCAACCCGGAGGCCGACAAGCTCATCGAGGCCACCCAGTTCTCCGGCGACGAGAGCACGCTCAAGGCGTACAACGACTTCCTCGCCAAGGACCTGCCGGTGCTCTGGATGCCGAACCCGGTGTTCCAGGTCTCGGCGTACCGGTCCGGCCTGCAGGGAGTCGAGCCGCAGGACCCGATGAACTTCATGTACTTCCAGGACTGGTCCTGGAAGTGACCGATCACTGATCGTCCCGGCCTCGGCGGCGCCCACCGCGCCGCCGGGGCCCCGACCGGGGAGGAGGCACGGCCCAGGTGGTCCGGTACCTCATCACGCGCTTGGGCCAGGCCCTCGTCGTCGTCGTGCTCGTCACGGTGATCGCGTTCCTCATCCTGCACCTGCTGCCCGGGGGTGCGGCGCGGGCCACCCTCGGCAAGGAGGCGACGCTGGAGCAGTTGGCGGCGTTCAACCACGAGATGGGCTACGACCGGCCGTGGATCCAGCAGTACGGCATGTACGTGCAGCGCCTGCTGCACGGCGATCTCGGCTACTCGTTCCAGCTCAACCAGTCGGTCGTCGAGGCGATCAGCCAGCGGCTGCCGAAGACCATGGTGCTGTCACTGCTGTCGACCCTGCTCGCCATCGTGCTGGCGATCCCGCTCGGGGTGATCCAGGCGGTACGCCGCAACCGCTGGCCCGACTACGCCATCACCTCGCTGTCACTGCTGGCGTACGCCACGCCCATCTTCTTCATGGGCCTCATGATGATCATTCTCTTCTCGCAGGTCTGGCCGATCCTGCCGCCGGAGGCGCCGCAAGGGTTCACGGTCGCGGAGGTGCTCGCCGACCCGGCCGGACTGGTCCTGCCCACCGTCACCCTCGCCATCGTCACCATCGCCGTCTACTCGCGGTACGTACGCTCCGCCATGGTCGACAACCTCAACGAGAACTACGTCCGCACCGCCCGCAGCAAAGGCCTCTCCGAGCGGCGGGTCGTGCTGCGGCACACCCTGCGCAACGGGTTGTTCCCGGTCATCACCCTGCTCGGGATGTACCTGCCCGCGCTGTTCAGCGGGGCGTTGGTCGTCGAGTCGCTGTTCAACTTCCCCGGCATGGGGCAGCTGTTCTGGCAGGCGGCGCTCAAGCGTGACTTCCCGATCCTGCTCGGCGTCACCGTCATCATCTCGATCGCGACGGTCGTCGGCGCGCTCGTCGCCGACCTGCTCTACGCCGCCGTCGATCCCCGGGTCCGACTCCGCGGGAGCGCGTCATGACCACCCTCTCCGAGGCGGCCCGCCCAGGCACCGCCCCCGACCAGCCGGCCGACGCGACCGAGGCGCCGGTGCGCGGCCTCTGGCGGCAGGGGTTGGTCGTCTTCTGCGAGAACCGGCTCGCCCTGGTCGGCCTGGGCCTGTTCGTCCTGCTGGCCGGGATCTGCTTCCTCGGCCCGCTCTTCTACCACACCGACCAGGTGCACACGGACCTCACCGCCGTACACCTGGCCCCCGGTGAGCAGCAGCATCCGCTCGGCACCGACGGGGTCGGCTACGACCAGCTGGGGCGGCTCATGCTCGGCGGCCAGACCTCGATCATCGTCGGGCTCGCGGCCGGGATCCTCGCCACCGCCCTGGGCACCCTCTGGGGCGCCGTCGCCGGGTTCGTCGGCGGGTGGATGGACGCGGCGATGATGCGGGTGGTCGACGCACTGATGTCGATCCCGTCGCTGTTCCTCTTCATGCTGCTCGCCGCCATCGTCACACCGAGCGTGCCGATGCTCATCCTCATCATCGGCGCCTTCGCCTGGCTGGGGCCGGCCCGGCTCGTCCGAGGTGAGGCACTGACCCTGCGCTCCCGCGAGTACGTCCAGGCCATGCGCGCGATGGGCGGTACGGGCGGCCGGGCCGTACGCCGGCACATCGTGCCGAACGCCATCGGGACAGTGATCGTCAACGCGACCTTCCAGGTCGCCGACGCGATCCTCTACGTCGCGTACCTGTCCTTCCTCGGCCTCGGCGTCCCACCGCCGGCTGCGAACTGGGGCGGGATGCTCTCCGACGGCCTCGCGGACACCTACAGCGGCCACTGGTGGCTGCTGTACCCGCCCGGAATCGCCATCATCCTCATCGTCCTCGCCTTCAACTTCATCGGCGACGGGCTGAGGGACGCCTTCGAGGTCCGCCTCCGGCGGCGGTAGCAGGAGCAGGAAAATGAGCGAATCGACCGACGTTCGGCACTCCTCGGCCGTCGGGGGCGCGGCAGGGGGCCAGCCCCTGCTGGAACTGCGCGACCTCGACACCGACATCGCGCTGCGCCGCGGTACGGTCCACGCCCTCGACGGGGTCAATCTTGAGGTCATGCCGGGGGAGACCCTCGGCGTCGTCGGCGAGTCGGGCAGCGGCAAGACCATGACCGCGCTGTCGATCATGGGTCTGCTGCCGCCCGGCGGCCGAGTGTCCGGGGGCCAGATCCTCTTCGAGGGCCGCGACCTGCGATCGTTGTCGGCCGACGAGGTGCGCCGGATCCGTGGCGTCCGGATGGGCATGGTCTTCCAGGACCCGCTCACCTCGCTCAACCCGACCATGCGGATCGGGGTTCAGGTCGCCGAACCGCTCCGGGTGCACGAGAGGGTCGGCCGGGCGGAGGCCCGGGAACGGGCCATCGAGATCCTGCGCCGGGTCGGCATGCCCCGGCCGGACCGGATCGTCGACAACTATCCGCACGAGTTGTCCGGTGGGATGCGGCAACGGGCCGCCATCGGGATGGCACTGGTCTGCTCGCCGCGCCTGCTCATCGCCGACGAACCGACCACCGCGCTCGACGTCACCACCCAGCGGCAGATCCTCGAACTCATCGACGACCTGCGGGAAGAGTTCGGGATGGCCGTCATCCTGGTCACCCACGATCTGGGGGTGATCGCCGGCCGCGCCGACCGGGTCGCCGTCATGTACGCCGGACGGGTGGTGGAGACCGCCGCGACCGAGAAGCTGTTCCGTTCGCCTCGGCACCGCTACACCGAGGCGCTGATGGAGGCGCTCCCCGAGTCGGCGATCCGGGAGGCCGGTGAACACGCCCGGCTCTACAGCATCCCCGGACTGCCGCCGGACCTGTCCCGACCCCTGGCCGGCTGCCGGTTCGCGCCACGCTGCCGGCACGTCACCGACGAGTGCCGGATCACCGAGCTGACCCTGTCGGCCGACGAGCACCAGCACGCCTGCCTGCACCCAGTGCCCCTGGCGCCCGCCGCACCGGTCACCCGGCCGGCTCCGGTACGGGTCGAACCGGCGCCGCAGCCGGTCGGCTCCACGGCCGGACCAGCCGAGCCGGCGGCCACCCCGGTCCTGTCCGTGCGGGCACTGGTCAAGAACTACGCGGCGCACGGCAGTGGACTGCTGCGCCGGACCGCTGGGCAGGTGAGCGCCGTGGCGGGGGTCTCCTTCGACGTCGGTCCGGGGGAGACGTTCGGGCTGGTCGGCGAGTCCGGCTGCGGCAAGTCCACCGTCGGACGGCTCGCCGTCGGGCTGGAGCGGCCGACCGCCGGGCAGATCATGTTGGACGGCACGGACATCGCCGGCCTGGCCGGGCGGGAGCGCCGCCGGATGCACCGGCAGGTCCAACTGATGTTCCAGGACAGCTACGCCGCGATGAACCCCCGAATGCGCGTCGACGCCATCCTCGCCGAACCGCTCGAGATCCAGAGGGTGGGCGACGGGGCGGCCCGCCGGGCGCGGATCGCGGCCCTACTCGACCAGGTAGGGCTGTCGCGGCGGGTTTTGGAGCGCTACCCCCACGAGTTCTCCGGCGGCCAGTTGCAGCGCATCGGGCTGGCCCGGTCGCTGGCCCTGCAACCTCGGCTGATCGTCGGCGACGAGCCGGTGAGCGCGCTGGACGTGTCGATCCAGGCGCAGGTCCTCAACCTCATGCGGGACCTGCAGCGCGAGCTCGGCTTGGCGTACGTCTTCATCAGCCACGACCTGTCCGTCGTCGACTACATGGCGGACCGGATCGGCGTCATGTACCTCGGCAAGCTCGTCGAGGTCGGACCCGCCCGGGACGTGGTCCGGGCTGCCCGGCATCCGTACACGCAGGCGCTCATCGACGCCGTTCCGTCCGTCACGCCGAACGCCGAGACTACGCGCGGCGGCATCACCATCCGGGGTGAGCTGCCCAGCGCTTTGAACCCGCCCACCGGGTGCCGGTTCCGGACCCGCTGCCCACTCGCGCAGCAGATCTGCGAGACCGAGCCGCCGCTGGCCGGCGACGCGCACCAGGTGGCCTGCCACTTCCCGCTGCGCCCGGAGCCGAGCCAGGCCTCCCGTGCGGGCCGGGCGGCCGCATGACCGAGCGAAGCGAGGTCAACAGTCATGCCGATGAGGGGGCGGCATGACCGCGGTGGAGATCTGCGTGAGTGACGTGCCGACCGCGTTGGTGGCCGAGGCGGCCGGGGCCGACCGGGTGGAGCTCTGCGCCGATCTCGGTCAGGGCGGCACCACCCCCAGCCTGGGGACGGTGGAGGTCGCCCTGCGGACGTTGCACAGGGTGGGGGTACGGGTCATGGTCCGCCCCCGTGGCGGTGACTTCCGGGTGAGCGAGATCGAGGAGCAGGTCATGCTCGCCGACATCGCGGCCATCCGTAGCCTGCCCAATCCGCACGGCCTCGCGGTCGGGGTGGTGGTCGGTGCCGTCGCCGCCGACGGCGACCTCGATCTGGCCGTGCTGCGGCGCCTGATCCAGGCGGCGGGCCCGCTGCCAGTGACCGTGCACAAGGCCTTCGACGAGGTCGGCGACCAGCTACGCGCACTCGCGGACATCATCGACCTCGGGGCCGACGCGGTGCTCACCTCGGGCGGGGCCGCCACCGCCCTGGACGGCGCCGCGCGGATCGCAGCGCTGCGGCAGCGGGCCGGCGACCGGTTGCGGGTCATCGCCGGCGGCGGCATCCGATCGCACAACGTCCGGCAGGTGCTCGCGGAGACCGGGGCGCGGGAGGTGCACCTGCGGGCACCGGTGCAGCACGACGGACGCGAGGCCACCGACGGCGACGAGGTACGCCGGGTCGTCGACGCCACCCGCGCCCGCTGACGAGCCCAGCGACCAGACCATCACCTGCTAACGCCGCCGAACCCGCACTAGTGTTTCGGGAGTGTCGTAGGTGGCGGGCATGCTGTGGGGCTGTGGGGAGGTTTACCGCGTTCCGGTTCACAGTCGATCCGTCGCCGTCGCAGGTGGTGGTGTTGGCTCGTCATGCGGGGGCGTCCCGGTTCGCGTTCAACCAGTGCCTGGCTCTGGTGAAGGAAGCCCTGGATGCGAAGCGTCGGGGTGGGTCGGTGGTGGTGCCGTGGTCGGGTTTCGACCTGATCAACGCGTTCAACTCGTGGAAGTGCTCGGCGGAGGCGGGTCGCCGCTTCGTGGTCGATGCGGCCGGCTCGACGGAGATCGTGGCGACGGGGTTGTCGTGGCGGGCGCAGGTGTGTCAGCAGGTGTGTGAGGAAGCCGCCGTCGACCTGGGCCATGGCCTGGCCGCCTGGGCCGACTCGCGGCGGGGGGAACGGCCAGGCCGCCGGGTCGGGTTTCCCACATTCAAACGCAAGACCCGCACCCGGGCGTCGTTCCGGATCCGCTGCACCACCAAGGCCGGCCGGGCGAGCATCCGGGTAGGGGACCCGACAGCCGGTCCTCGCAGTGTGTGTCTGCCGAAGATCGGGGTCTTGAGGGTACGGGAGGACACCCGCCGCCTGCGGCGGATGATCCGCACCGGCCGAGCCCACATCCGGTATGCCACCGTCTCCTGCCGGGCCGGCCGGTGGACCATCACCGTGACGGTCCAGGCAGTAGATCTGCATCCCGCCCGCCAGCACCCGCCCCGCCCCGACACCGACAGCAGCGGTGGTGGTTGGGTGGGCGTCGACCGCGGCCTCGCCGCACTCGTCGTGGCCGCCGACACCACCGGCCGACAGCGGCTGCGCGTCGATGACGCGCCGCGCCCGCTGCGGACCGCCCTGCCAAAAGCTACGGCGCCTGTCCCGCCAGGTCAGCCGCAAACAGCGAGGCTCACGCAACCGGGCCGAGGCTGCCGCCCGGCTGGGCCGTGCCCACCTGCGTGTCGCGAACGTGCGTCGCCACTTTCTGCACGAGGTCGCCAACCGGCTGGTCAAGACTCACGACCGGCTGGTCCTGGAAACCCTGCACACCGCCGGCCTGCTCCGTAACCGGCGTCTGGCCGCCGCCATCTCCGACGCCGGCTGGGCGGACCTGGCCCGCATCATCGGCTACCAACAATCCTGGCGGGGCGGGCAGACCGCCTTGGCGCCCCGCTGGTACCCGTCCACCAGAATGTGCAGTGGCTGCCGCACCATCGGCCCGGCACTGCCCCTGTCCGTGCGCATCTTCGCCTGTGGCGAGTGTGGGTATACGGCGGACCGGGACGTCAACGCGGCGGTCAACCTCGCTGTCTGGGCCGAGCAACATGCTCAGACCCGGGACCCCGAAGTACGAGGCCCGGTCATCAACGCCTCCCGAGGGGACGGCTCTGGCCAGCGCCCACGCGCCGGTGAAACCAGCCCCGATGACGGAGGAACCCTGCCGCCACGAATATCCGTGACGGCAGGGACGCCCGAGAAGGGCGGTGTCTCATGACCCAACAGACTATTGAGACACTCTGTAACGGAGCACGGCTTCGCCGAGGGGCGTACGCCGATAGCGGATCTCGTGCCGGTGTCGTTCCCCGGCGACGAACCCGGCGTCGCGCAGCACCGACAGATGCTCGGAGACCGTCCCGGCGGCCAGCGCGTGGCGGTGGGCCAGCGTCGTTGTGCTGGCCGGCTCGTCGAGGCTGATCAGCAGCACCGCCCGGGTTTTGCCGATCAACCGGCCCAAAGCCGCATGCCGATCGGCGGAGAGGGGCTGCCAGAGCGTGCCGAGCCCGCGCGCCGGATAGATCACCGTGGGCTGCCACGGCGGATCCACGATGACGACGACCTGATCCCACTTGAATGCGCTGGGCACCAGGACGAGCCCCTCGCCGCGCAGCTCGCGGTGTTCATCGTCGCCGTACTCGCGAGACAGCACGCCGTTGCTCCACCGCAGCCGTGGATGCAGCTCGGCGAACAACCGGTCCAGACCGCCTTCGGCGAGGCGTCGGGTCTGGAAGCCCACATCGGCGTCAAGCAGTCCGCGTACCTGCGGCCAGACCGGTTCGACCAAGACCTCCCACGCCTGCTTCACGAGTGAGACCAGCAGCTGGAGAACAACAGCCGGGTCGCCCAGCAGGAGCCGTCCGGTCGCCGACTCGGCCGCCCCCGGGCTGTCCGCCAGCGACCGTCGCAGCTCTGCGCGTACCCGATCATGGTCAGTGGCCGCCACGGCCGCGCGCTCGTCCTCGAACCGGGCGTGCGGGCCGACCGGAGGCGGCGAGAGGAAATCGGGGGTGTAGCCGCGACGCGGCTGGAGCAGGGCGATCGGCCGCAGGTCGAGTTCCCGCGTGTCGATGGTGTCGAGCCAGCGGCGGTGCGGGCCGACGCCTTCGCGCCGGGAGAGCAGGCGCACCGCGGACAGCGTCTCGAGCATGGGTGAGATGGCGAAGCGGCAGCGCAGCAGGTCGGCAGGGCTGAACCGCAGCGTGACCGCCATCCGCACCACCTTCCGCAAGCAGAAGAGATTCGGCGGATGCCGAATCACTGGCGGTCACGGTACCAGCGATCGCAGAGTTCTCCCGACCTGAACCGGCGATCATGAGGAGAGCGACGATGAACCCGAACGCCGACTGGGAGCAGCGCAGCGCGGACCTGTGGGCGGCCTTCAACGCGGCCCCCGACGACTGGGATGGCGAGGAGTTCCGCGAGCGGGTCGGGGCTCTCGCCGACGAGTTGGGGCCGGATCATCCGGTGGCGGCGTTCGAGCGGGCCTGTGCCTGGGACTCGACCGGTCATTCGGACAAGGCGGTTCCGCTCTACCGCAAGGCGCTGGAACTGGGCATCGACGGCATCCGGCGGCGGCGCTCAGTGATCCAGATGTCCAGCTCGCTGCGGAACATCGGGCAGCCCGGGGAGAGCGTCCGGCTGCTGACGGAGGAGCGCGAGCGCGGATCCGACGAACTCGACGACGCGGTCAGCGCGACGCTCGCGCTGGCTCTGACCAGTGTCGGCCGGGAGCGGGAGGCGGTGTCGATCGCCGTCGGGGCGCTCGCCAAGCACCTGCCACGCTATCAGCGGTCGATGGCCAACTACGCCCGGCTCCTGGTCGAGTCCGACTGATTCGCCGAGGGTGATGGCTCGGAGGTCGGCGGGACGAGCGCGGTGAGCAGGCCGGGTGCGGCGAGCCGCTGATAGACGCTGGCGAGGGCGGCGGGTCCGGGCCGGAAATCCTGGTCGACCCACCAGGCGAGCAAGCCGAGGAGCGCGGAGGTGTAGAACGCGGCTGCGATATCGACCGGCAGGTCGCTGCCGGCGGCCTCGATGTGCGGGCGCAGATGGTCGCGGAGCAGGTCGCTGACGAGCCGGTACAGGTGGCGCTGCGCGACGCTACGGCCGCGCCGGCCGCAGAGCGCCCGGTAGAGGTCCCGGTGGCGGTAGGCGTGGGCGAAGATCACGCCGGTCGGGCTGGTCGGATGGGGTGGCACGCCCGGGCTGAGGACGTCGAGGTCGCGCCGCAGCTCGGTGCGCAGGTCGTCGAAGCCGGCCAGCAGCAGGTCATCCTTGTCGCGGTAGTGGGCGTAGAAGGTGGAGCGTCCCACGTCGGCGCGGTCGAGAATGTCCTGCACCGTGATCCGGTCGTAGCCCTTCTCGGGGATCAGGGCCACGAGCGCCTCACGAAGAAGGCGCTGGCTGCGCCGGACCCGGCGGTCCTGTGCCGGCATCTCACATCCCACTTCCCGAACAGTTACCGGCGGATGTCCGGTAACGGATCGTGACGCCGTTCTGATCGTTGAACCGGCTCCTGCCTTCGACCATATTCGGACATTATGTTCGACATCGCCCGAATGTCCGACGGTCCTCGGGCTCTTCAAACCGGGCCGGCGGCGGCCCGATCCGGCGGCAACCTCGGAGGTGGCACATGCATGCGTTCGTCAACGTTGAGCAGGCCGAGGCGTGGAACGGGCCTGAAGGCACGCACTGGGCCGAGCACGCCGCCCAGTGGGACGCGGTCAGCGCAGAGCTCAACGAACCGCTCCTCGCGGCGGGCGGGATCAAACCGGACGACCGGGTGCTCGACCTCGGCTGCGGCAACGGCCAGAGCACCCGGTTGGCCGCCCGGCGCGCCCGGGACGGGTACGCGCTCGGGGTCGACCTGTCCGGCCCGATGCTGCGGACAGCGCGGGCCCACGCCGCCGACGAAGGGCTGACCAACGTCCGGTTCGAGCAGGGCGACGCGCAGGTGCACCCGTTTCCGCCCGGCGAGTTCGATGTCGCCCTCAGCCGTGGCGGGCTGACCTTCTTCGCCAACCCCGGAGCCGCCTTCACCAACATCGCGCACGCGCTGCGACCCGGCGGCCGCCTGGCGTTCACCTGCGCGCGAGCCGTCGACGAACAACAGTGGTTCACCGTGTTCATGACGGCGCTCGTCGGCCGCGTCCCGCGCATCGACCCGACGGCGCCGTACGAGCCGGGCATGTTCTCCCTGGCCGACACCCAACGCGTCGAAGAACTGCTGACCACCGCCGGCTTCCGCGACATCACCATGACCGGCGTCGACCCAGCCATGACCTACGGACGCGACGTCGCGGACGCCACCCAGCTCGTTCTCGGCACCGGACCGGCACGCGCCCTGCTCGACGACGTCGACGCCGCCACCCGAGCGCGGGCCGCACTCACCACCGCCCTGAGCGCCTACGAGCACCCCGACGGTGTCCAGCTAAAGGGAGCATTCTGGCTCGTCACCGCCGTAACGGGCGGCAAATGATCGGAGAACCCGGCTGACCTTCCGTGACCATCTGCGCCCTTGCTCGCGTCACAGTGCGGGGGTCAAACGCCGCAGCCGGCGGTTCCACCATCCGGGGCGGGTGCGGGCCTGCCCGAGCAGCCGCCGGTGCTCCCAATGCTGGTAGGCGACGAGCACCGGCACGAGTCCGAGCATGGCCATCGGTATGCGCAGGCGGGCGGTGCGGTTCTCGGCGACGACGGCGAGCAGGCCCGCGACGGCCGAGGTGTAGAGGATCGGGTTGTAGAAGGGCATCAACTTGGGCCCCAGCCCCTCGCAGTCCGTCAACCAGGGCAGGCCCGCTCGGGTGCGACGAGTCGGCCAACCGAGCAGATGAGCCGACACGGCGGCGAGCCCGAAGCCGTTCGCCGCAGCCAGGAACGTGTCAGTGGAGTCGTCGCGAGCGGTCGCCGTCAGGACGCCACCGGTGACGAGCGTCCAGAAACTCGCGGCGGCGTACGGCCCGATCACCGAGGCGAGCGGCATGCCGACGCCGGCTCCCAGCTCGAAGACCACGTGTCCCGCCAGGCTGACCACGGTCAGCCGGGTCAAGGGCCGGCGTCCGACAGACGACGCCGGTCGG
Source organism: Micromonospora sp. SL1-18 (assembly GCF_047921505.1). Classification (NCBI taxonomy): domain Bacteria; kingdom Bacillati; phylum Actinomycetota; class Actinomycetes; order Micromonosporales; family Micromonosporaceae; genus Micromonospora; species Micromonospora sp. SL1-18. The sequence continues at coordinate 70,711 of NZ_JBLROA010000008.1, forward strand.
GGACGGACGCGGCCCGTACGGCCTCCGAACATCACCGGAGGGCCGTCGATGTCCGCGCGTCGGAAAGGCTTCATCCGCCCCGCCCCTCACGAGAGTCACCGCCGCCGCTGCCCGCGGGCGCCGGTCCGCCCCTAGTTCGGCGGGTGTACCCCGTTTTCAGGCGAGCATGCGTCGGCCCGGACGGCGCAGCAGCCGTCCGGGCCGACGACGTACGTCAGAAGCCGAGCGCCTCGAGGCCACCGACGATCGGCAGGGTGAGGCGGCTGGAGCCGGGCTGGACAGTCAGTTGCGTGCCGCCGAGCGGCAGCAGGGTGTATTCCTGATCACTGGAGAACACGGCCACCCCGATGCGATGACCCGCCGCGAAGACATAGTCCTTCGGCTGCAGGGTCCAGCGGTAGTCGTACATGATCCCCTGCTTGACTTCGGTGGTGTGCGACCAGCCGGTCCGGTTCTGCGGATCCATCCACCCCCGGGTCACCACCACCGGCCGCCCGGTCGAACCGGGAGCGCCGTAGTCGACCAGATAGACCGACAGGTTCGCGTCTGCGCGGTTGTCGATGGACATCCGCAACCGCATCTCAGGGCGCCCGGACAGGCGCACGTCCCGGGTCAGCACCGGCGAGCGGTAGACGAGCCGGTTGGCGCTGGCCGTGTCGGGTTCGGCCACCAGCGTGCTCGGGCTGATCGTGCGGCCCTCGTCCACGAAGGACTGCTCGGCGCGCTGGTTCCGGGCGTCGGTGGTGATCAGGTTGCCGGGCTCGGTGGCACTGTCGGCGGTAAGGGTCAGCGCCACGTCCCGAGCGCCCGGATCCGGCCAGTTGGCGTACGTGGTGTAGGACCGGTCCTCGCGCTGCAGGACCGCCGTGGGCTCGTCCATGACGCCGTTCTGCACGTTCCACAGCCAGTAGTCGAACCAGCGGTTCTCGGTCTGCTTGTAGGTCCACGCCTGGCCGCCCGGCAGCGTCACCGTCGCGGTGTTACCCGGGCCGCCGTGGCCGCCCTGGTGCAGCCAGATCTTGCGCGGCACGCCGGCCGAGGCGAGCCGGTCCCACCAGCTGGCGAAGCTCTCCGTCTTCACGTTCCAGTCGTTGAGTCCGTGCACGACGAAGACACTCGCGGTGACCTTCTTGGCGCCCGGCAGGTAGTCGCGGGCCCGCCAGAACTCGGTGTAGTCCCCGGTGACCCGATCCTGTTCCGCCGTCAGCTGGGCCATCTCGTCGGCGCACCTGCCCTCGGCGCGCGCCTTCCCCGCCGTGTACTTCGCGAGGACGTCGGCGTCCTCGCCCTGGTAGGTGCCCGGCGCCACCACGAGTCCGTTGGCGCGGTAGTAGTCGTACCAGCTGCTGATCGCGGAGACCGGGATGATGGTCTTGAGGTTCTCGACACCGGTCGTGGCGACCATGTTGGGCAGCGTCCCGTTGTACGACACGCCGGTCATGCCCACCGCTCCGGTGGTCCAGTCGGCGGTGACCGGCTCACCGGCGGCGTTGTACGCCTTCGCCCGGCCGCCCAGCCAGTCGATGATGGCCTTCGTACCGAGCGTCTCCGCCATGTCGCCGCTGGTCGGACAGCCGTCGGAGTCCGCGGTGCCGATGCTCTGCCCGAGCACCACCGCGTATCCCCGCGGGACGTAGTAGTCGTCGAGGGTGCCGGGCAGGTTGGCCCTGGCCCGCTGGATCCCGATCGCCTGCGACTGGCTGCGCAGTTGCTTGGTGAGCCCGGTCTGCGGCAGCTCGTCCAGCAGCACACTCGGGTACGGCACGTTGTTCCAGGTGCCCTTGCGGTACGGGCTGTGCTCGAAGATGACGGGGACCTTGAAGCCCTCCGTGGCGGTCTCCCGCGGGCGGGAGATGTCGGCGACGACCCGGTCCAGCACTCCGTCGTGGTCGGTGTCGAGTGGTGTTTCCACCCACACCCGTTCCTCGATCGCGTCCGCGAACGAGAACACCGGTTGGGTCATCCCGTCGCTGACGACGATGCCGGGTGACGGCGTCGGCGCAGCGCTGGCCGGTGCCGCGGACACGGCCAGGACCGATGCGGTGGTTACAGCGATGGCAAGCAGAACGCTATGGCGCGGTTGGCGCATACCTACCTCCCGTGGTGGGGGTTGTTCGAGAGGATCATGGTAGTTGCGCTACTCGCCGCAGTCGATGCCAGAGATCAGAGGTGGGTGATCACGTCCTTGCCGTACGCGGACAGGGTCTTCTCCTTGTCGTCGTGCATCAGGTACACGGCGAAGTTGCTCACCCCGATCTCCTTGAGTTCCTGCAGCCGGTCGACGTGGGCCGACTCGGGTCCGAGCAGACAGAACCGGTCGACGATCTCGTCCGGCACGAAGTCGGTGGACGGATTGCCGGCCCGGCCGTGGTGTGCGTAGTCGTAGCCCTCGCGGCCCCTGATGTAGTCGGTCAGCGCCTTCGGCACCACGCCGGAGTCGCCGTAGCGCGCGACCAGGTCGGCCACGTGGTTGCCGACCATCCCGCCGAACCAGCGCAGCTGGTCCCGCTGGTGTTCGAGGTCGGTGCCCACGTAGGCGGGCGCGGCCACGCACATGGTGATCGAGTCGGGGTCCCGGCCGGCGGCGGTGGCCGCGTCGCGTACCGAGCCGATGGTCCAGCGGGCGATGTCCGGGTCGGCCGTCTGCAGGATGAAGCCGTCGGCCTGCTCGCCGACCAGCCGCAGCGCCTTCGGGCCGTACGCGGCCATCCAGATCTCCAGCCGGCCGTCCCGCACCCACGGGATACGCACCGGCGTGTCGTGGTGTGCGACCTCCCGGCCCTCGGCCAGCTCCTTGATCACGTGCATCGCCTGGCGCAGCGTGGCGAGGCTCGCCGGCGGCTGGCCGATGACCCGCCGGGCCGAGTCGCCGCGACCGATGCCGCACACCGTTCGGTTGCCGAACATCTCGTTGAGGGTGGCGAACAGGGACGCGGTGACCGACCAGTCGCGGGTGCTCGGGTTGGTCACCATCGGCCCGACGACCAGCTGCTTGGTCGCGGCGAGGACCTGCGAGTAGATGACGAACGGCTCCTGCCACAGCACGCAGGAGTCGAACGTCCAGCCGTAACGGAACCCGTTGTCCTCGGCGGCGGTGAGCCCGGCCACGACGTCGCGGGCGGGCGGGTCGGTCTGGAGTACGACACCGAAGTCCACGGTCACTCCTTCGTCAGACCAGGTACTGGCAGAGGTCGCGCTTCAGGAACGTGCCGTGTCCGGCCGCGCCGTGGAAGGCGTTGTCGTCGACGAGGACCCGACCGCGGGACAGCACGGTGGAGACCTTCCCGGTCAGCTCCATGCCCTCGTACGCGGAATAGTCCACGTTCATGTGGTGGCTGCTCGCGGAGATGGTCTGCCGGGCCGTCGGGTCGTACACGGTGATGTCCGCGTCCGCGCCGGGCGCGATGACGCCCTTGCGTGGGTAGAGGCCGAACATCCGGGCGGGGGTGGTGGAGCTGATCTCCACCCAGCGTGGCAGCGTGATCTCGCCGCGTACGACGCCCTGGTAGAGCAGGTCCATCCGGTGCTCGACGCCCGGCATCCCGTTCGGGATCTTGGAGAAGTCGCCTCGGCCCAGTTCCTTCTGGTCCTTGAAGCAGAACGGGCAGTGGTCGGTGGACACCAGCGACAGGTCGTTGGTGCGCAGGCCCCGCCACAGCTCGGCCTGGTGCTCCTTGGGCCGGAGCGGGGGAGAGGCGACGTACTTCGCGCCCTCGAAGTCGGGCCCACCCAGGTCGTCCAGGGACAGGAACAGGTACTGCGGGCAGGTTTCGGCGAACACGTTCTGGCCGGTGTCGCGGGCGCGGGTGACCGCGTCGAGGGCGTGCGCGGCGGACAGGTGCACGATGTACAGCGGCGCGCCGGTGACCTTCGCCAGGGTGATCGCCCGCGAGGTGGCCTCGCCCTCCAACTCTGGCGGCCGGGTCAGCCCGTGCTGCACCGGGTCGGTGTGCCCGCTGGCCAACGCCTGCGCGACGAGCTGGTCGATGGCGATGCCGTTCTCCGCGTGCATCATGATCATCGAGCCGGTGTCGCGGGCCTTCTGCATCGCCCGCAGGATCTCCCCGTCGGTGGCGTAGAAGACCCCGGGGTACGCCATGAACATCTTGAAGGTGTTTACGCCCGCGTCGATGCAGGCCTCCATCTCCTTCAGCGAGGTGTCGTTGACGTCCGAGATGATCATGTGGAACGCGTAGTCGATCGCGCAGTTGCCGTCGGCCTTGCTGTGCCACTTGTCCAGCGCGGACAGCAGTGAGGTGCCCTTGGCCTGCACCGCGAAGTCGACGATCGTCGTCGTGCCGCCCCAGGCCGCCGCGATCGTGCCGGTCTCGAAGGTGTCCGCCGAGAACGTGCCGCCGAACGGCATCTCCATGTGGGTGTGGCCGTCGATGCCGCCCGGCACCACGTACTTCCCGGCAGCGTCGATCACCCGCTCGGCGCCGGACGCCCACTGCTGCGCCAGATCCGAGTCCGGCGCGGCGAGCGCCGCGATCCGCTCGCCCTCCACCAGCACGTCTGCCGGATAGGCCCCGGTTGCGTTGGCGACTGTTCCGTTGCGGATGACGATGCTCATGCCGACGCCTCGCTTCGCTCGCTACGCTCGCTCACGGCTTCACCAGCGATTCGTAGGTCTCGGGCCGGCGATCGCGGTAGAACGCCCACAGGTCGCGTACCTCGGCCAGCTTGTCCATGTCCAGGTCGCGGACGACGACCTCCTCCTCGGTGTCCGACGCCGCGTCGCCGACCAGCTGCCCGCGCGGGTCGACGAAGTAGGACTGACCGTAGAAGTCGTTGTCGCCCAACGGCTCCACTCCGACCCGGTTGATCGCCCCGACGTAGTACTCATTGGCGACCGCGGCGGCCGGCTGCTCCAGCCGCCACAGGTACTGCGACAGGCCGCGGCTGGTGGCGGAGGGGTTGAACACGATCTTCGCGCCGGCCAGCCCCAGGGCGCGCCACCCCTCCGGGAAGTGCCGCTCGTAGCAGATGTAGACGCCGATGCGGCCCACGGCGGTGTCGAACACCGGATAGCCCAGGTTGCCAGGCCGGAAGTAGAACTTCTCCCAGAACCCCTTCACCTGCGGAATGTGGTTCTTCCGGTGCTTGCCGAGGTAGGTGCCGTCGGCGTCGATCACCGCGGCGGTGTTGTAGTAGACCCCCGGCTGCTCCTGCTCGTACATCGGCACGATCAGGACCACCCCGTGCTGCTCGGCGACCTCGCGCATCAGCGCCGTCGTCGGCCCGTCCGGGATCGCCTCCGTGTACGAGTAGTAGTCGGCGTCCTGGACCTGGCAGAAGTACGGGCCGTAGAACAACTCCTGCAGGCAGACCACCTGCGCGCCCTGCGACGCGGCGCTGCGGATCGCCTCCACCGCGTTCGCGATCATGGACTCCTTGTCGCCGGTCCACTTCTGCTGTACGAGCCCGGCTCGGATGATGTTGCTCATCTGACCTCCTTCTTGGCGTGGCTGCCGTGCAGCACCGACAGCGCCAGATAGATCACGAACGCGCCGACCAGACCGGCGACCCAGCTGTAGTCGTAGAGTGGCTTGAGGAACGGGATCAGCCCGTCGGACGGGAACGGACCCGTGCCGGGCGCGGAGTACGCGCCGCCCACGGCGAGGAGCGCGCCGACGACGGTGGCGACGACTGCCGTCCAGCTCCAGCCGCCGGCGAACCAGTACCGGCCCTCGGGGCGGTAGAGAGCGGGCAACTGCAGGCGGGTGCGGTGGCGGACCCAGTAGCCGGCAATGAGCACGCCGGCGACCGCGCCGAGCAGGCCGCCGTAGAAGCCGAGCCAGACGAAGATGTAGATGTTCGGGTCCTGCACCAGGCGCCAGGGCTGGATCAGGATGCCGAGCACCCCGGTGATCAGGCCGCCGGTCCGGAAGGTGACCAGTCGGGGTGCCGCGTTGGAGAAGTCGTACGCCGGGCTGACCGTGTTGGCTGCCACGTTCACCGACAGCGTGGCCACCACCACCGTGAACAGGCCGAGGGCGACGACCAGTGGGTTCTCGAACTTCGCGGCCAACTGGATCGGGTCCCAGATCGCGTCGCCGTAGATCACCGCCGTGCCCGAGGTGATCACGATCGACAGGATGGCGAAGAACGACATCGTGGTGGGCAGGCCCAGGATCTGCCCGTACACCTGCTGCCGCTGGCTGCCGCCGAACCGGGTGAAGTCCGGGATGTTCAGCGACAGGGTCGCCCAGAACGCGATCATCGCCATCAGCGACGGCGCGAACAGCTTCCAGAAGTCGGCGCCCCAACCCAGCTTGGACGGCTGGGACAGGATCGGACCGGGCCCGCCCGCCTTGATCAGCACCCAGATCAGCAGGGCGACGGCGACCACGATGACGAACGGCGCGGCCCAGTTCTCGAAGCGGCGCAGGGTGTCCATGCCGCGCCAGATGATCGCCATCTCGATCGCCCAGAACAGCAGGAACGACGCCCACAGCGTCCACGGGTAGTCCATGACCTTCGCCGCGTCGACCCACCAGGAGCCCAGCAGCTTGCCGGCGATCGCGTAGATCGCCTCGCCGCCGATCCAGGTCTGGATGCCGAACCAGCCGCAGGCGATGAAGGCGCGCAGCAGGGCCGCGAGGTTGGCGCCACGGACGCCGTAGAACGCGCGGGCGAAGACCGGGAACGGGATGCCGTACTTCGTGCCCGCGTGGCTGTTCAACAGCATCGGGATCAGCACCAGCAGGTTGCCCAGGGTGATGGTGAGGAACGCTTGCACCCAGTTCATGCCGAGCTGGATGAGCCCGGCCGCGAGCAGGTAGCTGGGGATGTTGTGCGCCATCCCGACCCACAGCGCCGCGAAGTTGTACGTGGTCCAGGTGCGCTTCTCGATCGGTACCGGGGCGAGTTCGACGTTGAAGTAGCGGCTGCCGGCGATGGTGGAGAAGTCGCGCAGCTCCACCCGGCCATCCGGATGGGTGATCTGGGTGCCCGGCTCGACCGTGGTGGCTTCGGAGGGCAGGGGTTCGACGGTCATCGGTGTCACCTCCCTGTTGCGCTGTCGCAACAGGCGCCGGGCAACCGGCGCGCGTGCTGCGGATGGGGGCGGAACAGCACGATCTTTATTCCGGAATGGTGAGTGTCGCGGGCCCGCCACGGGCAGTGGCAAAGTGTCCACGCTTGCCATGATCAGGGCACACTGTGTCCAAACGCACGGCCACAGCGATCGTGTCAATCCGCGCGCTGGACGGATTCCGGCCGCCTACCCGGTCCGGTGCCCCGTCAGGCGTCGTCGAGGTCGTGCACCAGCAGCGCGACGTAGAGCGACAGCATCGACTCCGAGTCCTCCAGCGAGACTCCGAGCACCTGCGCGATCCGCGCCAGCTGTTGGTAGTACGCCGTCCGTGACACGTGCGCGGCGGCGGCCGCCGCCGACTTGTTCCCGCCCTGCTCGCAGAAGCAGCGCAGCAGCTCCACCAGCCGGCTGTGGTGGTTGGCGTCCCGCGCCAGCAGCGGCCCCAGTTCCCGGTCCGCGAAGGCCCGGACCCGCTCGTCGTCGCGCAACAGGTGCAGCAGGCCGCGCAGGCGCACGTTTTCCAGCCGGTGGTAGAGCTGCGTGCCGGGGCTGCGCAGGGCCGCTCCCGCCACGTGGGCGGCCTCACCGAGGCTGCGGCGTACCTCGGCGACGTGCGACACGGTGGTGCCGACCGCCACCAGGACCGGGCCGGCCGCGGATCGGTGCACCTCCCGGGCCAGCCGGCGCAGCACCGCGTCGATCCCGGCCTGCGCGGGCAACGACAACAACGCCCGCACCGTGGTGTCGTCCACGACACCCACCAGGGCGGGCACCGCCACCCGCCGCGCCGCCAACGCGGTCGCCTCGGCGAGGTCGCGCAACACCTCCTGGGTGGCCAGCGCGGGAGCCCGGGGCACCATGGTCGCCGGCCGGATCGCCATCCCGACCAGCTGGCGCCGGTCGAGGCCGACCCCCAGGGCCGCCGCCCGGGCGGCCAGATCCGGCGGCGGTACGGCCTGACCGAGCAGCTGCGCGAGCAACATGCGGTGTGTCTGCCGCTCCAGGCTCTCCCGGTCCCGCGCCACGAGCCGGTGCACCGCCAGCGCCGACGCGGCCCGCTCGGCCACCACCACGTCCCGGTGCGGTGGCGGATCCGGCGACAGCAGGACCAGCCGCCCCCAGTCGGCGCCCTGCGCGCCGACCATGGTGACCAACCAGCCGGCCTCCTCGTCGTAGGCGGTCCGCTCGGGCGCGGCCACGGATCGGGACCGCTGCCCCCAGTCGGACAGCAGATCGGTGGGATCCCGGCCGGCCGCGTCGTACGCGAGCACCTCGTGCCCCAGCGTCTCCAGCACCACCGGCAGCCCGGAGATCCGGGCCACCTCGCGCAGCACCTCCGCCGGCTCGGCACCGGCCACGGTGAGCGACGTGAACGTCTCGTGCACCTGCTCGGCGGCCCGCAACTCGGCGAGCTGCGCGTCGACGATCAGCGCCACCACCGCCTCGGTGACGGACACGAACGGCGTCTCCTGCGCCAGCGTGATCAGCGGGAGCCGGTGCCGGTTGGCCGCCGCCACGAGCGGCTCGGGCAGCTGGTCGCTCCACCGCCGGACCAGCTCGATCACCAGCCCCGCCGCGTGCACCGCGGCCAGGTCGTCCACGTACCTCGTCAGCGCCGCGGCCTCGTCCGGCAGCGCGATGCCGGTGGTCAGCACCAGCTCCCCGCCGCGCAGCAGGTGCGCGATGTCGGCCACCTCCGCCACGTGGACCCAGCGCACCCGGCCCTGCATGCCGGCCGACCCGGCCACCACCTGCGGTTTCCCACGCCGGATCACCGGCAGTGCGATGGCTTCTGCGACGGAGGGATACATCGCGGCCCCCTACCAGGGAAATGCACACAACGTAATGGCAGGGCGACCACAGCGGTACAGGTTGCGCGTAGCGGTTGCACAACGATTGCCGCCACACTCGCCCTGGAGACGAGTTACGGGAGGACGCCATGGCCCACCGCGACCTGCTGGCCAGACACCGATCCGTGCTGCCGAACTGGCTGGCGTTGTACTACGAGCAGCCCATCGAGATCGCCAGGGCGCACGGCCGCCGGGTGACCGACCACGAGGGACGGACCTACCTCGACTTCTTCGCCGGCATCCTCACCAACGCCATCGGCTACGACGTCGCCGAGATCAGCGACGCCATCCGGTCGCAGGTCGACACCGGCGTGCTGCACTCGTCCACGCTCTACCTGATCAAGTCGCAGGTCGAACTCGCCGAGAAGATCGCGGAGCTGTCCGGCATCCCGGACGCCAAGGTGTTCTTCACCAACTCGGGCACCGAGGCGAACGAGACCGCGCTCATGCTCGCCACCCAGCACCGCCGCAGCGAACAGGTGCTCGCGCTGCGCAACTCGTACCACGGCCGTGCCTTCGCCACCGTCGCGATCACCGGCAACCGCGGCTGGTCGGCCAGCGCGCTCAGCCCGATCAAGGTGAGCTGGGTGCACGGCGGCTACCGCTACCGCAGCCCGTTCCGGGACCTGCCCGACGCGGACTACATCAGGGCCTGTGTCGCCGACCTGCGCGAGGTCATCGAGACGACCACCGCCGGCGACGTCGCCTGCATGATTGTCGAGCCGATCCAGGGGGTCGGCGGCTTCGCCACCCCACCTGACGGGTTGTTCGGCGAGTTCAAGAAGGTGCTCGACGAGTACGGCATCCTCCTCGTCTCCGACGAGGTGCAGACCGGCTGGGGGCGTACCGGCGAGCACTTCTGGGGCATCCAGGCGCACGGCGTCGTGCCGGACGCGATCACCTTCGCCAAGGGATTGGGCAACGGCCTCGCGATCGGCGGCGTGGTCGCCCGGGCCGACCTGATGGACTGCCTGCGCGCCAACTCGATCTCCACGTTCGGCGGAAACCCGCTGGCCACCACGGGCGCGCTGGCGTCGCTGAACTATCTGCTGGAGCACGACCTCCAAGCCAACGCCGCGCAGCTGGGCGCCCGGCTGCTCGACGGCCTGCGCGCGGTCGCCGCGACGCATCGGGTGGTCGGCGACGTGCGCGGCAAGGGCCTCATGATCGCGCTGGAGTTCGTCGGACCCGACGGCGAGCCCCATCCGGCGGCCGCCGCCGCCCTGCTCGAGGAGACCCGCGAACGCGGCCTGCTCGTCGGCAAGGGCGGCCTGTACGGCAACGTGATCCGCCTGGCCCCGCCGATGACCCTGACCAGGGCCGAGGCGGACGAGGCCCTGGAGATCCTCACCCAGTCGATTGAGGCCGTGGCCAAGGAGGTGCAAATCCGATGAGGACCACCCACTGGATCGGCGGCAAGCCGTGGCACGGCGTCGCCGACCGCACCGGGGACATCTACGACCCCGCCACCGGCCAGGTCTCCGGGCAGGTCGACTTCGCCACCGCCGCCGTCGTCGACGAGGCGGTCGCCGCCGCCCGCGAGGCGTACACCCGATGGCGCACCGTGTCCCTTGCCAAGCGGACGAGTGTGCTGTTCGCCTTCCGGGAGCTGCTCAGCGCCCGCCGGGCCGACCTCGCTGCCATCATCACCGCCGAACACGGCAAGGTGCTCTCCGACGCGGCGGGGGAGATCCAGCGCGGGTTGGAGAACGTCGAGTTCGCCTGCGGCATCCCGCAGCTGCTCAAGGGCGGATACAGCGAGAACGTCTCGACCCAGGTCGACGTGTACGCCATCCGGCAGCCCCTCGGCGTGGTCGGCGTGATCTCCCCCTTCAACTTCCCGGCCATGGTGCCGCTGTGGTTCGTGCCGAACGCCATCGCGTGCGGCAACACGGTGGTGCTCAAGCCGAGCGAGAAGGACCCGTCTGCGGCGAACTTCCTGGCGGAGCTGTTGGCGGAGGCCGGGTTGCCGGACGGGGTGTGCAACGTGGTGCACGGCGACAAGGAGGCGGTCGACCGGATCCTCGAACATCCCCACGTCAGGGCCGTCTCGTTTGTCGGCTCCACCCCGATCGCCCGCTACGTCTACGAGACCGGCACCCGGCACGGAAAGCGGGTGCAGGCGCTCGGCGGGGCGAAGAATCACATGGTCGTGCTGCCCGACGCCGACCTCGACCTGGCCGCCGACGCCGCCGTCTCCGCCGGCTTCGGCTCGGCCGGCGAACGCTGCATGGCCATCTCCGCCGTAGTGGCGGTCGATCCGGCCGGCGACGACCTGGTCGCCAAGATCGAAGAGCGGATGGCCGCGCTGCACGTCGGCGACGGCCGCCGCCCCGGCTGCGAGATGGGGCCGTTGGTCACCGGCGCGCACCGGGACCGGGTGACGGCGTACCTGGACGCCGGCCGGGCCGCCGGGGCGCAGCTCGTGGTCGACGGGCGGAACCACCCGATCGACGGCGAGCCGGGCGGCTTCTGGCTCGGGCCGACCCTGTTCGACCATGTCGCCACCGACATGTCCATCTACACCGACGAGATCTTCGGGCCGGTGCTCTCGGTGCTGCGGGTGCCCAGCTACGACGCGGCGGTCGAGCTGGTCAACGCCAACCCGTGGGGCAACGGCACCGCCATCTTCACCAACGACGGCGGCGCGGCCCGCCGCTACCAGAACGAGATCGAGGTCGGCATGGTCGGGGTGAACGTCCCGATCCCGGTCCCGGTGTCGTACTACTCCTTCGGCGGATGGAAGGACTCCCTGTTCGGCGACGCCCACGCGTACGGGCCGGAGGGGGTGAACTTCTTCGTCAGGTCCAAGGTGGTCACCAGCCGCTGGCTCGACCCGTCCCACGGCGGGGTCAACCTCGGCTTCCCGCAGAACCACTGATCACCGTCCCCGACCATGCCGGCGGCGATCCGGGCGTCAGGCCGGGCCGCCGCACGGGGCCGATAAGAGGTAGTCGGACAGCTACCCGCGACTCTGCCGGGGCCTTGGGGTCGGGCGGCTCGGTTCTGCCCCGGCTCGGCGCAGCGCCTGCACGATCCACTCGTGGGGAGGAGTGCCGCGGAGCCCGTCGTCCGTCGCGTATACGCGGCACATCAGCCCGTACGCGGTCCGACTGGCCGCGTCCGGGTCAACGTCGACGCCGTTGACCCGCACTGTCGGCGAGCCCAGGAAGCGCTCTACCCGGGCTTCCTCCTCCGACTCGATGCGACGGTGGATGATCGTTTCCTCAATGTCGACAGCAGCGAGGAGCGACCGTATCCGCCCCTCCAGGCCCTCATGGTTGGGGCAGCCGTCGAAGTACAGGATTTCGATCATTGGCCCACCCTAACCTCGGCCGAGCCGGTGTTGTGTGGCTCGCAGGGCGGGCGGCGAGATGTCGAGGACGGACACGTCACGGAACCCACGTTCGAGCAGGCGGTCGACGAGCACGGAGGAGCCGGCGCCGACATCGAGGATCGGATCGTCTGTGCCGACATTCGCGGCGCTGAGCAGGTCCAGCGACAACGTGGGCTCGGGCTGGAACCAGCTGACCTCGGTGGTTCGCTTCTGCTCGTAGACGCTGGTCCAATGCTCGGCAGTCACGGGTCAGCCCGCGTCCAGCACCTCGCGCAGCCTTGCCGCGAACTCGTCGGGCTTGCCTGCGTAACCGAACTGACCACCAAGGAAGCCGCCGTGGTGGCTGGGGAACACCGCGGCCTCCTGGCCGAGCAACGCCGCGGTGCCTACGGCCGTACGCGCGGTGTACGTTCCCGCCGACTCCTCGCCGACCGCGATCACGATCCGGGTCGGTGCCGCGGTGAGCACGCTCGCGTCGGGGCGGTAGTCGGTGATCGCCCACGAGTTCTTCGACAGCAGCGGATCGTCGCGGGTGCCGTCGTCGTCGGTCGACATGCCGAACATCGCCGGATCGGGCGCGGGCTGGGCGAAGTAGGCATCAGTGAACTCGCCCTGCCAGGACGTCATCGCGATGAACGCGGCCATGCCGGCACCGGTGCCCTTCGCCTGGTATGCCTCGTGGAAGGCGGCCCGGGCGCGCTCGGCGCCCGTGGCGTCCGGGAGCACAGCGTTGATCGGCGGCTCGTGCGCCACCAGCGTGACGACGTCGCCGGGGTGGGCCGCGACCAGTTCGAGTGCGGTCACCGCACCGCCGCTGCTGGCGAACACGTCGACCGGACCGGCGCCGAGCGCCTCGATCAGCAGGTGCAGGTCGGCCGCCTGGTGCTGGGGCGTGTGGTCGGACCGGCCGTCCTTGCGGATGCTGCGGCCCAGGCCGCGCGGGTCGTAGGTGACGACTGTGCGGTCCGTGAAGTGTGCGGCGAGCGCTTCGAAGCCCTCCGCCGTCATCGGCTGGCCGATCATGAGCAACGCGGGGCGCCCGCCGGACGGGGGCAGCGGGCCGCGAACGTCGTAGACCAGGTCGACGCCGGGCGCGGCGAGGATGTGCGTCTTCGTTTCCGTCATGTCGGTGAGACTACGGCGAGCCCCCGACATGGTCCGCAACGCCGCCGTCAGACGCCGGACGGATACGTCTCGGGCTCGGCCAGGCTGGTGGGCCGCACGCGCAGCGGCCGGACCGCCTGGGTTTCGTCGATCCAGCAGAAGGCGTCGTAGCGGTCGCCGAGCACCGTCGGTACGTAGTTGCCGAGGCTCTCCCGCTCCGGGTGGTAGACGACGCCGATCGCCCGGTGGTCGAGCTCGTCGGTGAGCACGTCGGGCTTGCCGTCGCGCGGGAAGACGAACAGGGCCTGCGCCGGCGCGGCGCCGTGCAGGGCCTCCTCCAGGGAGTGCCGGCGGCCCGGTGGCACCGCCATCACCTCCATCGGCGCACCCCAGGCGTCACCGGCGACCACGGTGCCGTGGTGGGTGCCGAAGCCGACCAACACGACCTGGTCCGGACCGTACCGCTCCCGGGCGAGCTGGCCGATGTTGACCTCTCCGGCGTCGGCCATGTCGGTCGCGCGGGCGTCCCCCACGTGGGTGTTGTGTGCCCAGACGACCGCCTTCGACCCCGGCCCGTAGTGCCGCAGCAGCCGGTCGAGGGTGTCGTCCATGTGCCGGTCGCGGACGTTCCACGACTCCCGGCCACCGCGCGCCATCGTCCGGTAGTAGCGCTCGGCCCCGGCGACGATCTCGGCGTTCTGCCACGCCCCGAAGCGGCCCGCGCCGCCGGCCACGGCCCGCTCACGCAGCCCGACGAGCAGGTCCACCACCTCGTTCTCGCAGTTGTTCGGTACGAATCGGGTCGCCAGCGCGTACCGTTGCGGGTCCTCGTCGTACGGCTGGAAGCAGCGGTACGCGGCCAGCGCCGCCGGCACCTGCTCCGGGTCGTGCTCCTGCAGCCAGGTGATGATCTCGCGTAGCGACTCCCACAGCGAGTACACATCCAGACCGTGGAACCCCGCGCGGTCCGGCTCGTCCGCCCTCGCGTTGCGGGTACGCAGCCAGCGGGTGAAGTCGATGACCTCCTCGTTGGCCCACATCCACGTCGGCCAGCGCTCGAAGGTGCCGAGCGCGTCGCGCGGGTCGCTGGGCGCGCCGGCCTGGCAGCGGACGCTGCGGTCCACCCGGTCGCAGTCGGGCCAGTCGCCCTCCACGGCGACGAACGAGAAGCCCTTCTCCTCGATCAGCCGCCGGGTGAGCGCCGCGCGCCAGGTGTAGAACTCGTGCGTGCCGTGGCTCGCCTCGCCGAGCATCACCACCCGGGCGTTCCCGATCCGGTCCAGCAGCACGTCCAGGTCACCTGGGTCGGCCAGCGGCGCTGCCAGCCCGGTCACCTCGTCGTCGTAGCGTCCCATCTTCACCCCCGCCGCCTCAGGTCCCGGCCCGTTGTCACGCCCTGGCGTACCCGGCCCGACATCGGCCATGCGAGCCACTGCGGCTGGTCGCGGCGCTAACCATGCGGGCCGAACGGGGCAACGGCGACAAAGGTGCGCGTGAGCTGCGAAAGGCCTCTCCAAGCAGGCCTTTCATTGGTCGTGGCGACAGTTCAGCGGGGGACATGTCGTGGCCGGGTGTGCATGATCAAGCCGCACCCGGCCACATCACTCACACCACGCTTGCGCCGAACCGTTGGCCGTCGAACTCGTGGACGCGAACGTTCACGACCGTGCCGATCTCGGCCTTGGCGCTGCGCACGAGCCCGTGCACGCCGGCCGGAGTCTCGACGAAGAAACGCCCCAGCTCGTGACGCGATTCCTCCCGGCCCTGAAGGACCGGGACTCCTCGCCAAGTTATGTTGACGGCCCTGAGAGAAGCCGGCTTCGTCGTGGGCGAGCGCCACGGGCACGAAATCGCCCCTCGCTCCGGCCCGTGTTCACGCCACCGGCATGTCCCTGCGGCGCAGCCCGGCGAGCCCGGCCGCGCCCAGGGCGACCGCGATGACGGTGAGCCACAGAATCGGCGCCACGGTGAACCCGGAGCCGGGCAGCTTCGGCACGTGCGCGAACGGGGTGAGGTCCACGATCCACTGGCTCAGCCCGAACAGCGCGCCGAGTTCAACGAGCAGGACGGACAGGATGAGCGCGGCCCACGCCAGCGCGCTGAGCCGCGGTACCAGGCCGATCAGCGCGGTTCCGAATCCGGCCAGCACCCAGGCGGCCGGCAGCTGCACCAGCGCGGCGCCGAGCAGTCGCCCGACCTGCCCGCCGATGTCGTGGACCTGCGCACCGTACACGAGACCGCCCGCGACGCCCGACAGGGCCAGCAGCAGCGCCGTGCCCAGCAGCGCGAACGCCAGGTGGCTCATCGCCCAGCGCAACCGGCCGACGCGTGTGGCCAGCAGCGCCTCGACCCGCCCGCTGCTCTCCTCCTGGCGCAGTCGCAGCGTCGCCTGGACCGTGTAGGCGGCGGCGACCATGCCGGTGATGCCGAAGATCGCGGCGAGGAACGCGTCGGTGAGGCCGCTGCGCCCGCCCATCCGGGTCAAGATGTCGGTCAGCTGCTGGTTCGGCGACTTCAGGTCCCCGATGCCAGCGGCGGCGCCGCCCATGACGGCCCCGGTCAGCGCCAGCCCGATGGCCCAGCCGAGGAGCAGGCCGCGATGCAGCCGCCAGGCCAGCGCAAGCGGGCTGCGCAGGGCGGGGGAGGCCGCGGCGGGCCCGGGCCGCTCCGGAAGCAGGCCCGCACCCACGTCACGGCGATGCACGAGCGCGTACCCGAGCGTGGCGAAGACAGCCGCGACCCCGACGAACAGCGCGGCGATCCACCATCGTTCACCGGCGTACGGGCGCATGTGCAGCGCCCAGCCGGTCGGCGACACCCAGCTCAGCCAGGTCGGCCCGGTGTCGCCGACGGCGCGCAGCAGGTAGGTGCCGCCCAGGACGGCGCCGGCGATGCCGCTGGCCGTCCGGGCGCTCTGGGTGAGCTGCGCGGACGCCGCCGCGATCGCGGCGAACAGCATGCCGACAAGGCCGGTCGCGAGGCCGAACGCCGCCGAGCCGGCGGCCGGCAGCCCGGCCGCCATCAGCCCGAGGGTGCTCAGCACCGCGATGGCCAGGTTCGCCAGCGCGGTGACGAGCAGGGCGGCGGTGAGCGGTGCATACCTCCCGATCACCGTGGCGCGGATGAGCTCCAGCCGGCCGGTCTCCTCCTCGGTCCGGGTGTGCCGCACGACCGTCAGCAGGCTCATCAGCGCCACCAGGATGAACTCGGTCACGCCGATCTTCCACGCGGTGAGCCCACCGATCGATACGCCGAACAGCGGGCCGCTCATCGCGACGAGCGACGGGTTGGTGAGCACGGCGCTCACCGCGTGCAGGTCCTCCTCGGTCGGGTAGAGCTTGACGTAGTTGGCCGCGGTCCCCATCGGCATCACCGCGAGCCCGAGCACCCACACGGTCAGCCGGACGCGGTCGAGCCGCAGCGCCAGCCGCATCAGGGCGTACGTGCCGGTCAGCGAGTTCACCGGGCCACCCCCGACCGCTGCTTTCCGACGGCCTGCGTCCGGTCGTAGTGGCGCAGGAACAGCTCTTCGAGGGTCGGCGGCTGGCTGGTCAGGTTCCGGATGCCTACGGTGGTGAGTTGCCGCAGCACCGCGTCGAGCGCGGCGGTGTCCACGGTGAAGCGCACGGTGCCGTTGTGGATCTGCAGGTCGTGCACGCCGGGCAGCGTGTCCAGGCCGGCCGCCGGCCCGGCGAGGTCGACCTGGATGGAGGTGCGGGTCAGGTGCCGCATCTCGGCGAGCGTGCCGGTCTCGACCGCCCGGCCCTCGCGGATGATGGTGACCCGGTCGCAGAGCGCCTCGACCTCGGCGAGGATGTGGCTGGACAGCAGCACAGTGCGGCCGGCGCGTTGCTGCTCTTCGCGGATCACCTGGCGGAAGACCTCCTCCATGAGCGGGTCGAGGCCGGAGGTGGGCTCGTCGAGCATGAGCAGGTCGACGTCGGAGGCGAGGGCGGCGATGAGGGCGACCTTCTGTCGGTTGCCCTTCGAGTAGGTCCGGCCCTTCTTGCTCGGGTCGAGGTCGAAGCGCTCCAGCAGCTCGGCGCGGCGCTTGGTGTCGAGGCCGCCGCGGAGCCGGCCGAGCAGGTCGATGACCTCGCCGCCCGACAGGTTGGGCCACAGTGTGACGTCGCCGGGCACGTAGGCGAGGCGGCGGTGCAGTTCCGTGGCGTCGCGCCACGGGTCGCCGCCGAGCAGCCGGGCGGTGCCGGCGTCGGCGCGTAGCAGCCCGAGCAGGATGCGGATGGTGGTGGACTTCCCCGCGCCGTTGGGTCCCAGGAAGCCGTGCACCTCCCCGGCCTGCACGGCTAGATCGAGCCCGTCGAGCGCACGGGTGCGCCCGAACGTTTTGACCAGTGCGTCTGCGCGGATCGCCTCGGTCATGATCCTCATGCTCCTTCGGCCCCGGGGTCGGTCCCCGCGGCGGTAGGCGGATTGGGTGCCCGCAGCGGCTCCATCGCCCGGCGGGCCTTGGCGACGAATTCGGAGTCGAGTAGCGGATGGGAGTAGAAGTCGGCCAGTGCGCTGGCCATGCGCAGGTGCCCGTCGGTGGTGAAGACGTCAACGCCCAGCGCGCGGGACACGTGGTCGTGCATCGCGAGGATCCCGGACTGCATGCCGACGAGCACTGCGGCGAATGCCCGGTAGTCCTCGGTGACGTCCGGCGCGTGCTTGCTGATCCACTGCTCGGTCAGCACCACCATGTCGTCGAACATCGCCGCGGCGCTGGGCGAGCCGTCGAGCAATGCCCGGGTGACGTACTTGTACAGCAGCACGATCGCTGGATGGACCGACGGCAGGAAGGCGGGGTTGGCCACCTTGTCCTCGAGGAAGAGTTCCTCCTTGATTTTCACGAGTCGGTCCAGCACGTAGCCGTCGCAGGCCTCGCGCAGCGCGTCCTTGGATCCGAAATGGTGCCGAAGCAGGCCCGGTGACACGCCCGCCTGCGCGGCGATGTCGCGGACCGTCGTGCCGTCGATGCCACGCTCGGCGAACAGGCGGATCGCGGCGTCCCTGATCCGCGCCCGAGCGGTCAGGTCCTCGAACGCCGGATCGCCAACCGGGCGTCCCATCACCTGCAACCCCCTTGTACAGACGTACGGTGTGCTACCCAACTCGGTAGTCAACTATACGCACGTATAGTGCCTCCGCAAGATGCCTCGGGCAGGTGTCTGGTCGGCGGAGGTGACGGTGACGGGCGTTTCCCGGCCGTCAGGTCTCGGGACCAATCGCCGGGGCGTCTCGAATCGCGAGTGCGGCTTGGATGAGCGCGGCGTGGGTCAGCGTCTGGGGGTAGTTGCCGATGTGGGCGCCCGTCGTGGGGTCCATCTCCTCGGCGTAGAGGCCGAGTGGGCTGGCGTGGTCGAGCATGGTCTGGAACAGCTCGACCGCCTCGCTGAGGCGTCCGGTGCGGGCGAGGGCTTGAACGAGCCAGAACGAGCAGGGCAGGAATGCGCCCTCTCCGCCGGGGATGCCGTCACGTCCCGGCGGGTAACGGTAGAGGAGCGGATCGCCGGCGGAGAGCCTGTCCCGAATGGCGTCGATGGTGCCGTGCACACGGGGCGATTCGATGCCGTCCATATTTAGCAGCGGCAGGACGAGTAGGGCCGCGTCGAGGTCCTGGGAGCCGTAGCTGCGGACGTAGCTGCGCGCCGCTGAATCGAAGCCGTACGTCCGGACCTCGGCGGCGATGGCGTCTCGTGCTTTCTGCCAGGCTCGGCGTTGGCGCTCCGGCAGCGGGTGAGTGTCGGCGATGCACAGGGCTCGGTCCAGGGCGAGCCAGCCCATGAGCTTGGAATGTACGTGTTGGGAGGGTGTGCGGACCTCCCAGATGCCGGCGTCGGGTTCCTGCCAGCAACGAGCGACCAGATCGGCGAAGCCGCGCACCGCCCGCCACGTCTCCGCGTAGAGGCGGTGCCCCGTCTGCGCGAACGCCCAGGCGGCGTCGATCACCCAGCCGTAGCCGTCGAGCTGGTGTTGGCCGGTGGCGCCGTTGCCGGTCCGCACCGGGACGCTGTCGAGATAGCCGGGCCAGCCGGGCAGTTCCCGTTCCGCCGGTACGTGGCGGCCGTGCAGGGTGAACACTGCCGGCAGGCGTGGCCGCTGCAGCCGGCTGGCGTACAACAGCCACGCGAGGAAACCGTGGGCCTCCTCCGGCTTGCCGACGCTGAGGAAGGCGCTGACGCCGATGCTGGCGTCACGGGGCCAGACATAGCGGTAGTCCCAGTTGCGTACCCCGCCGGGATCCTCCGGCAGGGATGTTGTGGGTGCGGCCACCGGGGCTTGCGAGGGCGAGTAGGTCAACAGTCGCAGGGTCAGCAGGCTTCGTGCCACCTGTTCCCGGAAAGGCAGTGATCGGTCGATTTCAGCCGTCCAGGCCCGCCACCGGTTCTCGTCCTCGAGGAGCAGTTCCCAGGCCGCTGCCGGCTCGACATGGATCAGAGGTTCGCGGTGGACCACGGCCAGCACGAGGGTGACCGGATGGTCCGGCCTGACCATGATCGAGGTGGGCCGACCCGGTTCGATGGTGAGCTTGGGCGCGCTGTCCAGAGAGACCGCGAGCGATCCCCACTCACACACCAGGGCCTGGCGCCGCCGGTGGACTCGGGGCCGGCGGTGCCGTACGCCGAGGCGGGGGTCGAACTCGACGACGGCGTCGACCGCTGCCTCCTCGGCCGACAGCCGACGCACGATCAGTGTCGCTGGCAGCAGACGACCGCTGACCTCGGCCACCATGCCCTCGGTGAGGGTGAGGCGGCCGCTGCCCACCGCCCAGGTCGTCTCGAGTGTGGCGGTGTGCTGCCGGTAACGCCGTTCGACGACCGCGGCCGGCCGGGCCGGGCCGACCCGGAACGTTCCCGCCTCCGGGCCCCCGACCAGCCGGCCGAACAGGGGCTCACCGTCGAAGCGGGGCACGCAGAGCCAGTCGAGTCGGCCGTCACTGGCGACAAGGGCAGCGGTGCGGGTGTCACCCAACAGGCCGTAGTCACTGATCGGCGCCGGGGGCGGAGGGCACGTCACGTCGGGCCCACCAGTCCTGGAGACCGCTTCCTACCGAACCGATCGGGGCGCTGGTGAGCGCAGCGCAACAGGCGGGGACAAACGCGGGTCAGTCGGGCTTGAGGAGTAGTCCGAGGACGACCCCGAACATGACGTGGACGACGGCCGTGACCGCGGGAGTCTGGACGCCGTAGTTGAGGGCAAACAGGCCGGGTGGCTCCAGCACGGCCGTGCTGGCCGGGCCCGCCCGCTGCGAGGCCATACGCGGGTGAACACCCGGGAGCAGCGGCAGGAGCACCGTCAGCGCGATCCCGACGTGAAGCATCCCGAGCAGCGCCCCGATCCACCAGGTGGCGCGGTGCAGCAGGGCGAACGTGGCCGCGTAGCCGAGGGCGAAGCCCTGACCGGCACCGAGGTGCATGAAAAACCCGACGACCCGGGCCCGGTCGGGATCCTCGGTGACGAGGGTCCCGAGTACCAGGGGAAGGTCGAGACGAGTGAAACCGGCCAGCTGAGCAGCGATCAGCGCTGCGGTGAGCGCGGTAGTGGCCACCAACCCGAACAGTGCCCATCCGGCCCAGTCCATTTCAGCAGTGGTCGACGCCGCGGACGTGCCGCGCGAGGATCCGGCCGGCGCGGGCGGCACAAGCGCCGGCGATGCCTGGTCTCCGCGCCGTCGGCGCGCGGCACGGCGACGTCCTCTGAGTCATCGGTCCATCCCTCGGCTGGGCAACGTGAAGATCCTACTGGTCTGACCGTCATGTACGCCCCGTACGCCTATGCGACTATCGTGGCGGTTCCGGGCTTTTCACCATAAGCCACCGGGCCTGTGAGGTCGGCCCGCTCGCCGAGATGCATCCGGGCCAGGTCGTCGCGTTTCCTCGGCGCGCGGCGGGGCGTCCGGCTGCCATGGTGTGACCTAGGTCACTGCCTCGCCTTCCGTCGGGCCGCGCCTGACCATTCACGGTGCACCGGAGATGGCCGGACCTGCGCCTTCCGCGGAGCCCGTCCTTCTCGTCCCGCCGGCCCTGACCGCGGAGCCCCGCCGCTCTGTCCCCTGTCGTGTCGGTCATTACTGTTAGCGTGCCCTGCGTTGATGATCGTGGCCGATTCCTCACGAAATCTAGTTAATTTGCCACTGCGGAGGGTGTTCCTGATGGGCTGGCTATCGATGGGAGATTCGTACGAGATCTCTCTCGTGGACGGAAAGGTGGCGGCCCGGTCCGCCGGCCCACGGGCCACCGGCCGTCCATTGAAGACTCTGCCGAAGGCGCTGCGGGACAACCCCGAGGTGGACCGGTTGCGCCAGGTCGCCCAGTGGCTGGACCGGCACACGGCGGAATGCCTGGCCCGGGTCGACGCCTGGGTGATGTCCTCGCTGCCGGTGCCGACCGGGCTGCTGGCGCGGATCTGGCCGGACCCGGCCTGGCGGGACGCGCTACGCGATCTCGTGGTGCTCGGGGACGACCCGGCCGAGCCAGGCTTCCTGCGGGACGTCGCCGACACCGATGACCTCCGCGTGGTCAACCTCGACGGGGAGACCGTGCGGCTCTCGCCGGCCAGCGTCACGCTGCCCCACCCGGTGCGCCTGCCCGACCTGGCCGACCTGCGCGAATTTGCCGACGAACTGGACGTCACCCAGCGGGTCGAGCAACTGCACCGGGGCACCTGGGGCAAACCCACCAACCTGAAGGACCGCGACACCACGATCACCGACTTCCGCGGTACCACGGTCCCCAACCGGCTGGCCGCCCGGGCCGCCGCACTCGGCCTCCAGGTCTCCCGCTCGCAGGTCAAGTGCCGGGTCTGGGAGGCCGGTCGCACGGTCGAGGCTGCCATGTGGTTCGACGAGGACTACTGGGACTCCGAGGCGACTCTGGGCACCCTCTCCTGGTCGGTCGTGGATGGACCGACGCTGCGGCTGACCGAGGTCGGGCCGGTGGCCTGGTCGGAAGGAATGCGGATGGCGACGGCCCTGTCCGGCGTCGTGACCGGAACGGGGAAGAAGGCATGACTTCGGACGAAAGCTCAGCCGAGAGCCTGCTGGCCGCCGGCGCGGTCCTGCCGACCGGCACCGCCGGGGCCGGCGACCGGGCGGTGCCCCTCACCGCCCGCACCTACCGGCACCCCGCCCTCGACGACCGGCCGGTGGTCCGCCTGGTCGACGCCGCCCTCGGCGAGGGCGAGGACATGGCCGTCGGGTTCCTCGGCCTGACCCCGTGCGCCGAGCCGGCCGTCGTCGGGCTGGGCCCACGCCGCTCGTTGGCCTTCCCCGAGTGGGTGCTGGTACACCACCCGGCGGACGGCCGGCACGCGTTGGCGGTCGTGCCGGAGCTGCAGAAGCTGGCCAAGCAAATCCGGTCGCGGCCGAAGGCCGCGCTGGACGGGCACCAGATCGTCGCCGACCGGTTCGCCCGCACGATGCCACACTTCCTGCCGACGTTCTTCGAGCAGGCGGCGCGGGTGTTCCTGGCCGCCGGGCAGGACACCTACGCGTCGCAGCTGTTCAACAAGGCACGCAAGGCGGAGGCGCAGCACGGCCTGCCGGTCGACCTGAACCGGCTGGACGAGGTCTACGTGGAGTTCGCGGCGGCCAAGGTGGTCTCCGCGACGGCGTTGGCCGGCTATGCGAAAGAGCTGTCCGCCCAGCTGCCGGCCGACGAGGCGCTGGACCGGTTCTGCCGGCTGGCGCTGCGGGCCGCGACCGCCGGAGTGGTGCCGTCCACGCAGTCGGCCACCGCGGTGAACCGGCTGGTGCGGACGGCCACCAAGGCCGCTGGAAAGGCCGGTGCCGCCGCCGTCAACGATCGTGCGGCGGCCTACCTGACCGAGCTGCTCCGGCTGCCGGTGGCCGCCGAGGCGCCCGCCGGCTGGTGGAAGGCGCACCTGCCGGCGGTGACGGCGTTGGCCGGCCGCGACCCGGCGATCCGCGGCAGCCTGCTCGACCTGATGCCCGCCGACCGGGACAACCTCGTCACGTGGCTGGCCCTGTTGACCGACACCGGTGCGCTCTCCGGGCTGTCCGACCCGGACGTGCCGGACACGGCGCGCCCGCACGACGGCTCCGTTGGCTGGCTGCGCCGCTTCGTGAGCCGGGCCAACTCCGGCTACTACCGCAGCCGGACACCGGAGCTGTACCCACTCGTCGAGCGGATGGCCGACCGGCTACGCGCCGAACTGGCCGACAGCGGCGAGACCCTCTCCGCCGACGGCGACCTGGACCTGCTCGACCTGCTGCTCGCCCTCGACCTGCCGGTGACCCCGCCAAAGGAGCACGACACCGTGGACCTGGCCCATTGGGTCAAGGTCGAGGGAGAGCGGGATCTGCTCGCCGTGGCCGGCGACGACCGGTTCACCGAGGCCCTCCGCCGGGGCCTCGACCAGCTCGACGACCAGCAGTACGTCCTGCGCCGGATGGCCGGGACGCCGGGCATCCGGCCGTTGCTGACCGACTGGCTGCGGACTCGGATCCGTGACCGGTTCGCCACCGGACTGCCGTACCTGCCGGAATCGGTGGACTGGCTGGGCAAGCTTCCGGTCGAGGCGCTGCGCCTGGTGTCCGACGACCTCGACCTGTCCGGTGACCCCGGCCCGGGCGGCGACCTCGGGCAGGCCCTCGGCGTTGACCTCGCCGAGCACGTCGCCCGCAGCCTGCGCGGCGGGATCATCGACGAGCTGGGCTGGCCGGACTGGGAGCTGGCCTGGCAGGAGGTGACCGGCGGCGACCGCCGGGTCGAGCTGACCCGGCAGGAAGCCTGGCCGTACGTGATCCTGGGCGGGCCGACCACCGTGCGGGTGCTCGGCGCCGAGGGCATCGTGCTCCGCCACGACCTGCGCATCCCGGCCGGCGACATGTGGGGCGAGCCCGGCTACCACTACGTCGACGGTCACCTGCTGGTCTACTGGGAGTCCCGGGCACTCGGCTACAACCTGCGCGGTTACTGGCACTCGTCGCCCGGCGAGCCGCAGCCCCTCCTCGGCGACACCCGCGGCCTCCAGCGGCGCAGGAACGAGACAACCCTGCCGCTGGCCGGCGGCGGGCGGACCACCGGCGGCGGCGTGCTGCACGTCGGTGACACCGCTGTCCCGTCCGAGCTGCCGGTCATCACCGACGGCACCTCTTACTGGGTCTACCGCCACAGCGAGGATGACGGCAACAACGGCTGGCACGAGTACGACCCGGCCAGCAACACCCACGGCCGGCGTAGCCTGCCCCGGTTCCTGACCGACCTCCCGGTCGGCGGAAGCCGCCTCCAGGAGTCCGCCAGCTGGCTGCGGCCAGCCCTGTCCGACCGAGCCACGCCGGCCGCCGTACCGGTGGACGGCCTGCTCGGCTGGCGGGTGGTCACCCTGCCGGACGGCTCGGTACGCGGCGAGGACCTGGCCGGTCGTACCGTCACCGTGGCCCCCGGACAGCAGCCGATCGCGGCGCTGGTGCTACCCGGCGACGACCGGCCGCGGGCCGTCCTCAAGGATTTCGTCCTGGTCGACCCGGACGGGGTGGTGTCGGCCGCCGCCGGACCGCCGTCGAGCCGGGACTACACCCCCGACGCGGTCCCGCTGCCGGGACAGAAGTTCATCGGCAACATGCTGCCCCGGGATCCGGTCGGCTCCACCGCCCTGCGCCGGATGGACCGGGACACCGCAGCCGCGCTGCTCAAGGTCGCCCTCGACGAACGCCGCGCCGCCCTGGCCGAAAAGGCCGCGCGGGCTGCGGCCCAGGCGGCAACCCGATCGGGGCTGACCGCGGCCACGCAGGCCGTCACCGGCCTTCCCGTCGCCGTACCGGCGTCCATGGTGAGCGCACCGGCCGGCACCTCCGGCTCCGGGCCCTCCACCACAGGCGAGGTCGACGAGGACGCGCTGGTCGAGCTGGTCCGCTCGACGCTGCCGGCGGTCAGCCACGACGCGGTGCTGGCCGGGGTGGCCGGGGTGCTGCGGCTGACCGCCCGGGTGCGCACCGACCTGGACGCGGTGACCGAGCGACTCAGCAGGTCGTGGTCCGCCCCGAAGGCGGCAGCGCCGGTGGCCACCGCTAGCGGACCCACCGACCAGCAGCTCAACCTGGCGCTGGACGGTCTGCGTGGCTCGGCCTACTGTGCGAACAACTCGACCCACACCTTCACCCAGTTCCAGGCGTTCGCCGCCCAGCGGTCCGCCACCACCGGGAGCGAACCCGCGGTACGGCTGCACCTCGACGGACCGCCCCTGCCGAACGCTCTGGGCTGGTGGCCCCTGCTCGGCGGTGTAGCGGCCGCCGCCTACCGGGCCGTCGCGGCGGTCACCCCCGACGAACACCGGAAGACGCTGCGCGCCCTGCTCACCGAACTGGACCGGCTCGACCTGAGCGCGGCGGCCGAACCGACCCGGTGGCGCCGGTTCACGCTGCACCTGCTCGACGGCGACCTGAGCAACCCCGACGGCACGCGTCGTTACCCCAGGCCGGGCATCCTGCCGTTGCCTGACGGTGCGTTCATCGCCGTCCTCACCTCCAACGGCACGGCCACCGGCTACTGCTTCGACGCGCTCTACCACGACCCGGCTGGGGTGTTCGCCGTGCCCGAGCCGTACACGGTGCAGTCCACGGCGCCGGTCGGCGACGAACGGCCCGCCGGCTGGCTGGCCGGTTTCCTCACCGAGTGGACCGCGCGCGGCCCGCTGCCCTGGCGGCCGGAAGCGGCCGAGCAGTTCGCCGAGCTGACCGGCGTCACCCCCACCGCCGCGAAGCTGGTGCTCGCCGGCCTGCCGTACGCGGACTCGGCGAACACCGTGCCGACCGAGCTGCGCAAGGCGCTCGGGATCAAGCAGGTCGGCGACGTCAAGCTGGCCTTCGGGATGCTGAACGAGGCCAGGCCGGCCCTCCGGCGGGCCGTGGTCTCGGCGCTGCTGCCGGACGACCCGGCCCGGCTGTGGACCGACGGTCCGGACGTGGCCGCGGCCGCGGCGGCCTGGAACGCCGCCCTGGGTCGCCGGGTGGTGGTGCCCGAAGGGCTGCTCGCCGAGGCGGTGCGCGCGATCCGAACCGGCTGGGGACCCGCGAAGGCGTTGCCGGCGCTGCTCGACCCGTCCGGTGCGGTCGAGTTGAGCACCGACCTGGCCTTCCAGATCAGGGGCGACCAGGCCCGGCAGGTCGACGGCCGAGCCGCGGGCTTCACCGGTGAGGTGCTGCGCTCCACGGTCGCACTGGCAGCCTGGGTCGCCCACCACACACCGGCCGGCGATCCGTGCCGGCTTGCCCTGCCGGCCGCACTGGCCGTGATCCGGGACCGGCTGGCCAACCCCGACCTGCTGCTCGACCTCGGCCGGTACGTCTCCCTGCCCGAGTTCCGCCAGGTGGCGGGCACCCCGTCGGAGACCGGCCCTGGCTGGGAACGGTACGGCGCCATCGTCCTGGCCACCCACGACAGCCAACCGTCGCCCGCGCTGCGGCCGGACCTGCTCGACGCCGACGCGTCGGACCCGTACCTGCCGGCGCTGCGCGAGGACGCGGCCAAGCCGTACCCGATGGAGGTGGCGCTGCGCCTGGTCCGCGACCCGCGGTTCGCGGCGCTGCTCGGCGATCCGGGGGAGCCGGACGGCGGCGCGCGGGCGGCGGATGGGACCTGGTGGCCGCAGGATCCGACCCGGTCGGTGCCGGAGCTGGTCGCCGAAGTGGCTGCGGAACACGGCCTGGGCGTCGACGCGGCGGCGGTGTACCTGATGCTGCTGGCCATGCCGGACCCGACCGACCGCAACACGGCGAAGTGGGCCGGCTGGAAGCCGGCCCGGCTGAAGGCGGCCCGCGCCGAACTGGCCGGCACCGACCTGGTCGTCGAGGCCAGCCGGTCCCGGGCCGGCCGGTCGCTGTTCCTGCCCGGCCCGTGGCTGGAGCGCGGCAGCGGGCAGGCACCGATCGAGGGCTGGAAGGTGAGCCTGTTCGACCTCGCACCCGACGGTACGGCCGGGCTCGGCGTGACCGTGCCGTTCGAACCGGTCGCGGACCTCTACCGGCGGGCCTGGCAACGCCTCCGTGACGGCGACCGGCCCCGGTTCGACAACCTGCCCACCCGCGGCACCCACCGCTGACCCCGGCCGCGGAGCGGCGGCTGTCCGCGACGACCGACCCGGCCGTCGCGGCAGCGCCGCGCCGCCGACCCCTGCCCCGAACACCCAGTCCGAACCAGAGAGAGATCGAGGAACACCAGTGACCGTGACGGAACACGTCCGCCCCACCGCGGCGCCGGAGACCGCCGCCCAGGTCCTCTCCGCCGAACAGCGGTACGCCGACGAGCTGGCCTTCCTGGCCGCGTACGACGACGGGGCCCGGCCGCCGGGCTGGGCGCTGACCCCGCGCGCCGTGGTCACCTTCATCCAGGGCAGCGACGGCGACGCGCTGAAGCTGCCCAGCGACCGGCGTACCGGCCCGGACGGCATCGAGCTGCCGGCCAGCATGACCATCCCGCCGAAGTTCGTCGGTGAGCGGAGCCTGGTCGAGCGGTGCGTGGTCACCCTCGCCGGGGAGCGGGGCCTGCTGCTGGTCGGCGAACCCGGTACCGCCAAGTCGATGCTGTCCGAGCTGCTGGCCGCCGCGGTCTGCGGCACCAGCGCGCTGACCGTGCAGGGCACCGCCGGCACCACCGAGGACGCCTTCCGGTACGGCTGGAACTACGCGCTGCTGCTCGCCCAGGGCCCGACCCCGCAGGCGCTGGTCGACTCGCCGGTGCTGACCGCGATGCGCACCGGCCGGGTGGTCCGGATCGAGGAGATCACCCGCTGCCTGCCCGAGGTGCAGGACGCGCTGGTGTCCATCCTGTCCGACCGCCGGATGAACGTGCCGGAGCTGGCCGGTACCGAGGGCGGCCTGATCCGCGCGGTGCCAGGGTTCACCGTGATCGCCACCGCCAACCTCCGGGACCGGGGCGTGTCGGAGATGTCCTCGGCCCTGAAGCGCCGGTTCAACTTCGAGACCATCCACCCGATCTCCGACGCGGACACCGAGACCGACCTGGTCCGCGGGCAGGCCACCGCCGCCGTGCAGCGCGCCGGCGCGGCGTACACGGTGGACGACGCGGTGCTTGACGCCCTGGTCACCGTGTTCCGCGACCTGCGTTCCGGCCGGTCCGGCGAGGGCTGGGACGTGGAACGGCCCGGCACGGTGATGTCCACCGCCGAGGCGGTGCAGGTGGCGGTGTCGCTCGGCCTGGCCGCCGCGTACCTGCCCGGCGGGGACGCGCTCGACCTGGTGCCCGGGCACCTGCTCGGCGTGGTCCGCAAGGACGACCCGAACGACCACGCCCGGCTGCTCGGCTACTGGGACGGCCCGGTCCGCCGTCGCGCCGAGGACGGCTCGGCGATGTGGCGCCGGCTCTGGGAACTGCGGGAGAGCGTGCGGTGACGTCCCTCTCCAGCACGTCGACCGGTGCGGCCCCGCGGCCCGTCGATCCGGTGGCGGCCGGCCCGTCAGCGGCCGGCCCGCGAGCCGTGGTCGACGCGCTCGCCGGTTCGGTCCGGCCGTACCTGATCGGGGTGCGGCATCACAGCCCGGCCCTCGCGGCGGTGATCCCGGCACTGCTGGACGCCGCCGGGGCCGAGGTGGTCTGTGTCGAGTTGCCGGCGGACTTCCAGCGCTGGCTGCCGTACCTGTCCGACCCGGCCGCCCGGGCCCCGCTGGCCCTGGTCGGCAGCCACGGTGCGGACGGGCCGATGGGCTTCTACCCGTTCGCCGACTTCTCCCCGGAGTTGGCCGCGATCCGCTGGGCCCGGCAGCGCGGCGTCGAGGTGGTCTGCTGCGACCTGCTCCTGGCCGACCCCGGCTGGACCGGCGACAGCACCGGCCCGGCCACCGGCTCCGCCCCGGCTGTCGGTGCCGAGCCGGCCGCTGGCGCTGAGCCGGCCGCTGGTGGCGATCCCGAACCGGATGCCGCTGAGCCGGTGTCCGGCCGGCGCCGGTCCGGCTACGCCGCCGCGCTCGGCGCCAGCGGCACCGGCCGGGACGGCGACGACCTGTGGGACCGTGTGGTCGAGGTGCGTGCCCCGGGCTGCCCGCCCGAGGCGGTCCGTCGGGCCGCCCTCGGTGTCGGCTGGGTGATGCGTACCGACAGCGCCAGCGGCGACGGCGTACCGGCCCGGGACCTGGCCCGCGAGCGGCACATGCGCCGGGTGCTCGCCGGGGCCGGCGCGGACGGCCAGCGGGTCGCCGCCGTCATCGGCGCCTTCCATGCCCCGGCCCTGCTCGCCGCCCCGTCGGCCGACGTCGCCGTCGCCGCCGCCGACGACGCTGACGGCGACGGCCCGGCCCGGTCGGTCAGCACGGGTGCCGGTGTCGCCGCCGCGCCCGCCGTTGTTGCCCCGACCGGTCCCGTCCGGTCCGTGACGAGCCAGCCCGGGCCGGCCACCAACAACGGCGGCGGCACGGCGATCACCTCGCTGGTGCCGTACGCGTTCGACCTGCTCGACTCGCGGTCCGGCTATCCGGCCGGGATCCGCGACCCGCGCTGGCAGCAGTCTGTCTTCACCGCGGCCGGCGACCCGGAGCGGATCCGGGCCGCCGCCGCCCGGGCGGTCACCGACCTGTGCCGGGAACTCCGCTCGGCCGGTCACACCGCCGGTACTGGCGAGGCCGCCGAGGCGGTACGGCTGGCCGGCGACCTGGCCCGGCTGCGGGACCTGCCCGCCCCCGGCCGGGGCGAGGTGCTGGAGGCGGTGACCACCGTGCTCGGCCAGGGCGAACTGCTCGGCCGCGGCCGAGCGCTGGCCAAGGCGCTGGAGACCGTGCTGGTCGGCGCCGAGCGAGGTCGGGTCGCGCCCGGTACGCCGCGGTCCGGGCTCGGCCCCGCCGTCGAGGCGGAACTCACCGCGCTGCGGTTGCCCAACCCGGACAGCCCGAAGTCCCGCGAGGTCCGGCTGGACCCGCTGCGTACCGAGCTGGACGGGCGGCGGGAGATCCTGTTGCAGCGCCTCCAGGTGTGCGGCGTCGGCTACGGCGAGCCGATCGCGGTCTCCGGCACCGGCGACGGTGCCGCCCTGACCACCCGCTGGCAACTGGCCTGGACGCCGTCCGTGGCGGCCCGGCTGGACCTGGTCGGCGTACGCGGGGTGACCGCGGCGCTGGCCGCGGCCGGCACCCTGCGGGAGCGGTTCCGCCGGGAGGCCGCCGACGGCGGCCCCACCGCCGCGCAGCTGCTCACCGGGCTACGCGACGCCGCCCGGTGTGACCTGCCCGAGCTGGTCACCGAACGGCTCGAGCTGGCCGCCGCGGTGCTGCCGGGCACCGGCACGCTGCCCGAGCTGCTGGCCGCACTGGACCTGCTGGAGGCGCTGCGCCGGGAACACCTGCCCGGCACCACCGCCGACGGCCGGGCCCGGGCGGCCGAGCTGGCCGTCGTGCTGCTCGACGCGGCGGTCCGCGGGCTGCCCGGCCTGGCCGGCAGCGACGCCGCGGCCGACGCCGCCGCGCTGGTCGACCTCGCGGTCCGGGCCGGTGAGGACCGGATCGGCCTGCGCCTGGACGAGGCCCTCGGCTACCTGGCCCGGGCCGGTTCGTCGTTGATCCAGGGTGCCGCCCTGGCCGCCCGGGTGCTGCTCGACCTGACCGATCTGGAGACTCTGGGCACCCGGGTGGGCGGCTGGATCGATGCGGCGACCGGACCGGACACCCGGCGACACCTGCAGCGGCTGCTCGGTGGCCTGCTCATCGCGGCGCACCCGCTGCTGCAGTCCGCCCCGGCCGCGCTGGACCCGCTGCTGGAGCGGATCGAGCGGCTCACCGACACCGAGTTCCTGGACCGGCTGCCGGCGCTGCGTGGCGGGTTCGACGTGCTCACCCCGGCGGCCCGGGACCGGCTGCTGCACACCGTCGCAGACCGGCTCGGCGACCGGCTCGATCTGGCCCTGTCCGCCCCGCCCGAGCTGCTGGCCCGCTGGGCCGCCGCTGACGGGGCCGGTCGGGCCGCCCTGGTCGCCCGCGGCATCCCGATTCCGGGCACGCCGACCGGCTCCGCCGATGCCCCCACCGACGCCGACGCCGACGCCGAGCCAGGGCCGGACATGTCGGTCGCCCGGCTCACCCCGACGGACCGGTGGCGGCTGCTGCTCGGCCGCCAACCCGAGCGGTTGCCGGCCGACGCCCGCCGCTATGCCCGCGCCCTCGACGAGCTGTACGGGGCAGGCAAGGGCGAGGGCGCGACCGACCTCGGCCAGGCGGCGGCCGGCGGCAGCCAGGCGGCGGGCGGCGGTGGCCGGGAAGCCTCCTTCCCAACCGCCCGCGAGTGGGCCGACGAACTCGAGGCGCTGTTCGGCACCGCGGTACGCGAGGAGGTCATCGCCCGGGCGGCCGAGAGCGGCCGTGCCGACGTGCTCACCGAGCTCGACCCGGCCGCGGTACGCCCCTCGATGGAGCTGCTGACCTCGGTGCTGTCGCTGGCCGGTGGCCTGCCCGAGGGGCACCTGGCCAAGTTGCGGCCGCTGGTCCGGCGGCTGGTCGAGGAGCTGACGAAGCAGCTGGCCACCCAGATGCGTCCGGCGCTGACCGGGCTGACCAACCCGCGTCCGTCCCGCCGTCCCGGCGGCCGGATCAACCTCGCCCGTACGCTGCGGGCGAACCTGGCGCACACCCAGCGGCTCGACGACGGCCGGACGGTGGTGGTGCCGGAACGCCCGGTCTTCAACACCCGAACCCGCAGGGAGGCCGACTGGCGGCTGGTGCTGGTGGTCGACGTGTCCGGCTCGATGGAGGCGTCGGTGGTGTGGTCGGCGTTGACCGCCGCCGTGCTGGCCGGGGTGCCCACCCTGTCCACCCATTTCCTCGCTTTCTCCACCGAGGTGGTCGACCTGACCGACCGGGTCGACGATCCGCTGTCGCTGCTGCTGGAGGTGCGTGTCGGCGGCGGTACGCACATCGCCGCCGGGCTGGCCCACGCCCGCTCGCTGGTGACCGTGCCGAGCCGCACCATCGTGGCGGTGGTCAGTGACTTCGAGGAGGGCTACCCGCTGGCCGGGCTGCTCGGCGAGGTCCGCACGTTGGCCAGTTCCGGCGTGCATCTGCTCGGCTGTGCCGCGCTGGACGACAGGGGAGTGCCCTGCTACTCGGTACCGGTCGCCGAGCAGCTCGTCGCGGCCGGGATGCCGGTCGCCGCTCTCAGCCCGCTCGAACTCGCCCGCTGGGTGGGCGACCGCGTACGCGGAGGATCACGTTGACGGACCCCACACTCACCACCACAGAGATCGACCGGTTGCCGCCGGTGCTGCCGGGGGTCGCCGCCGCGGCGGTGGCGGCCCTGCCATCCCGGCTGCACAAGCGGCTGGACGCCACCGTCGAACGGCTGGCGGCGGTACCGGTCGGCCGGGTCGACGGCGGCGTGTCGGTCGACTGTGGCCCAGAGGCCCTGGTCACGCTGACGCCCGGACCGACCGGCGCGGTCACCGAACCGCACCAGGCCCGGTGCAGCTGTCTGCTGGCGCCCCGCTGCCTGCACCGGACCGCGGTCCTGGTCGCCTGCCCGGTCGCCGACCTGGCCACCCACCCCGAACAGCCGTCCGCCGCCGCATCGTCCGTTCCGGCCAGCCCCGGCGTGACCACCCGCCGGACCGGGCGTACCGGAAAAGCGGCCGGCGCGGCCCCCGGTCGTACCGGCCGGAGCACGGGACCGACGAAGGCGCAACGGGCCGCAGCCGGAGCGCTGTGGCGGGCGGCTGCCGCGGTGCTCGCGGCCGGCCTGCCGGCCGCCGGCGCGGTCCTCCAGGCCGACCTGCTGCGGGCCGCGCACAGCGCCCGGCTGGCCGGCCTGCCGCGGGCCGAGAGCGCCGCGCTGCGCACGGTACGTGGCCTGCGCGCCCACCGGGGCCGGCAGACCGGCCACCGGCTGGCCGAGCTGGTCGAGGTGCTGCACGACCTGCTGTACGTGGCCGGCCGGCTGGCCGCCGGCGATGCCGACCCGGCGCTGGTCGGCATCCTCCGGCGGGCCTACCAGCCGGACGGCACGCTGGAGGTGTACGGCGTCTGCCGGGAGCCGGTGATCAGCGCGACCGGGTACGCCGGGGTGGTCACCCACCTGGTCGCCGACGACGGGCGCCGGCTCTCCTTCGGCGACGTGAAGCCGGGTGGCCCGGACCGGGCACGGGACTGCGCCCGAGCGGTGACCGGGATGGGCGCGGTCGCGGTCAACCACGCGGTGCTGGCCCGCGGCGGCCTGCGGATCACCGGCACCACCGTCTCCCCGGACGGCCGGCTCGGTGCCGGCAAGGGGATCCGGGCCACCCCGCTCACCGGGACCGACTGGTCCACCGGGCCGCTGGCGGAACTGTTCGCCCGCCCGCTCGCCGAGGTGGTGACCGCCCAACTCGCCGCCGACGACCCGGAGGACCCGGCCCGGGCCGGGACCGCGCTGGTCGGCTGTGACCTGATGGTGGTGGGTGCCGTCGGTGACCAGGTGCTGGCCCGCGAGCTGGCCCCCGCCACCGACGCCGGAGCGGACCGTGCACCGGTGCCGGACGGGCCGGTGATCCGGCTGGTGCCGGTCAACTCCCACCCGGTGCTGGCCCACGTGGCCAACCTGCGACGGCTTGCCTCCTGGCCGGGCCTGCGGGTCCGGGTGGTCGGCCGACTGGACCCGGACCGGGCCAGCACGCTGCACCCGCTCGCGGTCGGCCCGGTGCCCGGCACCACCGTGACGCTGCGGCTGCCGGCAGACTGGCACGGCCGGGCGGACCTCGGCTACGACGAGATCCAGGGCAGCCACCTACCGCCGCGCGACCCGGCCGCGATGACCGAACCGCTTCTCGCCGTTGGCGCCGACGCGGTTGCGGAGTCGCCGCTGTGGCGGGTCCGCCGGCTGGTGGAGCTGGCCGTCTCCGGCGGTCGCCGCGCTGTCGCCGAGGCGGCCAGAGGCGAGGGCACCGGGCTGGCTGGCCCGCTGCGCCGCGCCGGCTTCATCACCGCCGCCGCGCTGGCCGCCGCGCTCGCCGACGAGTCCGACCGCCGCGGCCGGGACGCGTTCGGCCGGCTCACCGATC
The DNA here is from genome assembly GCF_047921505.1 of Micromonospora sp. SL1-18. Taxonomy (NCBI): domain Bacteria; kingdom Bacillati; phylum Actinomycetota; class Actinomycetes; order Micromonosporales; family Micromonosporaceae; genus Micromonospora; species Micromonospora sp. SL1-18. Next base: position 105,029 of record NZ_JBLROA010000008.1, read on the forward strand.
CCGACCCGGACCGGTACGCCTGGGCCTGGCTCGCCGCGACCGCCCACCTCGCCGCCACGGAGCGGGAGCTGATCCGGTCCTCCTGGGCCGCCCCACCCGTGGGCTGACCTGCCGGAACCCGGAGGCAACGAGCTCCGGGCCGGTGGGCGGCAGGCCAGGTGATCACAGATGTGACGCGACCACCTGCGTCCCGGCGCCCGTCCGAACCGGGCGGGCGGCGGGACCTCAGGCAGAACTGCGCCACTCGCGGCACATCCGGCCCGGGTAAATCACCTTGTTGCCCTGCTGGCCCGTCTCTACTGTGAATTGATGCTTTCGCGACTGCTGACGGTGACCTTCGACGCGCACGACGCGGCCCGCCTGGCACAGTTCTGGGCCGGCATGCTCGACCGGGAGGTCGTCGAGGACGCCGGCGGTGCGCTCCTTGCCGGCGAGGACGGCCAGCTCAGCCTCCGGTTCGCCCCGAGCCACGCGGAGAAGGTGGGGCCGAACCGCCGCATGCACCTTCACCTGACCAGCGCCAGCCGCGCCGACCAGCAGAACACGGTGGCGACGGCGCTGGGGCTCGGCGCCGGCCACCTCGACGTCGGGCAGCGCCCCGAGGAGGGGCACGTCGTCCTGGCCGACCCCGAGGGCAACGAGTTCTGCGTGATCGAGCCGGGCAACGCCTTCCTCGCCGGGTGCGGCTTGCTCGGGGAGCTCGCCTGCGACGGCACCCGGGAGGTCGGCCTCTTCTGGAGCGAGGCGCTGGGCTGGCCGCTGGTGTGGGACCAGGACCAGGAGACCGCGATCCAGTCACCGCACGGCGGTACAAAGGTCGCGTGGGGAGGCCCGCCCGTGGCCCCGAAAGGGGTGCGGAACCCGCAGCGCTTCGACCTCGCCCCGGCCGGTGGCGACCTGCAAGCGGAGGTCGACCGGCTGGTCTCTCTCGGGGCCACTCGGCTCGAGGTCGGTGAGGACGGCGCCGTCGTGCTGGCCGATCCCGACGGCAACGAGTTCTGCGTGAAGGCGAACTGACCACAGCGCGCTCGCGGCGGGTCACGTCCTCACCGGGGGCCATCACCCGCAGTCGAAGTCGTGTCAACGCCCGGCATCCGGGTTGTGACAACCCTGCAATCTGGAGGCACCTCGCGGCGCGGCCGCGCGATGCCGTGCCCCAACCACCCGGATCCGGTCGACGCACCCACTATCAAGGGATATGTCGGATGGCGTGTGTCCGATTACGTACCGCGACGGGAGCGCTTTCCTGGCTACCATGAGCGATGTTCCGATCGCGACGGCCGGTCCGATGGACGTCGGCCTCGGGGAGGTGCGTGATGCCGTCGGAGCCCGCCCGCCATCCGTCGCTGAGCCTCGTGCGACCGAGACTGATCACGTCGTTGAACGTGCGGCCGCGCTCCCTCGGCCTGGTCATCGCCCCCGCCGGGTCCGGCAAGACCACTTTGCTCGCCCATTACGCGGCGAGCGTGGCCGGGCCGGTGGGCTGGTTGCGTACCGTGCCGTCGGACGCGGACCCGGCGCTGGCGTTGTGCCGGATGGACGCGGCGCTGCCCGACGGCGACGGGCTGCTGGTCGTCGACGACCTGCATCTGATCGAGGGCTCACCGGGGGAGTCCGTGCTGCTGGACCGGGCGCTCACCCTGACCAGGGCGGGGGTCCGGGTGCTGATCGGCAGCCGCCGCGCCCCGTCGCTGATCCTGGCCCGCCACGAGTTCTCCGACAGCGTCGTCATCGACGCCGAGCAGCTGCGCTTCCGTACCTGGGAGGTCGAACGGCTGCTGCGGGACGTCTACCGGGAGCCGCTGCCCGCCGACGACGTGGCGGCCCTGGCCCGGCGGCTCGGGGGATGGGTGGCCGGCCTGCAGCTCTACTACCTCTCCACCCGTGGTCAACCGCTGCCCGACCGGCGACGCGCAGTGGCCTCGCTGGCCATGCGTTCGGCGCTGTCTCGGGACTATCTCACCCGTACGGTGCTGGCGGAGCTGGCTCCGTCCCTGCGCCGGTTCCTCGTCCGCACCTGCGTGTTCGAGGTCCTCACCGCCGAGCGGTGCGACCGGCTGCTGGGCACCGGCGACGGGCAGGCCGCGCTGGAGGAGCTGGAACGCCGGCAGGCGTTCACCGTCTCCCACGACGGTGGCCGTTCCTTCGCGTACCACGAGGTGCTGCGCGCCCACCTGACAACGGCGTTGGTCGAAGACCTGGGGGAGGCCGCGGCCCGGGCCTGGCACGCCCGCGCCGGGCGGCTGCTCGCCGAGGAGGGCGCGGCGCTGGAGGCGGCCCGGTGCTTTGCCCGGGCCCAGCAGTGGCCCGAGGTGCAGCGCCTGCTCGACGCCGCCGGCCACGCCGTCGCCGTGCGGGGTCTCGACCCGTGGTCCGACCTGCTGCCGGCCTGGTTCATCGCCGAGGACCCGTGGCTGGTGCTGGCCGACGCCCAGCACCGGATCAACGAGGGGCAGCTGGCGGCGGCGGTGCCGTTGCTACGCCGCGCCGAGGAGATGTTCGGCGGCGGGCCGGGTGCGGCTCGCTGCCGGTCGCTGCGCGCCGACGTGACGGCCTGGCTACCGGACGGCCCGCACTGGCGCGGGCACTGGTCCGGCTGGCTGCGAACCGCCACCCGCCGGCACCCGATGGTCGTCGTCGGCGAGGCGGAGCGGCTGACCGGCGCCGACGAGGGCCTGGTCCGCGCGGGCGCGCTGCTGCTGGCCGGCCACGCCGCTGAGGCGCTGCGCGTCCTGGACCGGGCGGGGCCCGCCGACGTCGGCCTGATCGGCCTCGGCAGCCGGCTGCTGCGCGCCGCCGTCGCCTTGGCCGGCGGGGATCCACAGGCGCCCCCTGCCGTCGCCGCCGTCGGCCTGGCCGCCGACCGGGCAGGCCTGCCGTGGCTGGCCCGGCTCGCCCGGGCGGTGCCCGCCCTCGGCGGGGTGGAGGCAGAAATCAAGGAGGCGGCCGCCGTCGTGGAGGAGTGCGACCGGCTGGGGGACCGGTGGGGCGCCCTGCTCGCGGCCGGCTGCGCCGCGCTGGCCCGCTCGCTGCGGGGTGGGCCGGAGATGGCGGAGGCGAGCCAACTGCTCGACCGAGCCCGCGAGGTGGACGCGGGCGTGCTCGCCGCCTGGGCACAGTCCCTGCTTGCCCTGGCTGCCGTGCGCGCCCGGCTGCCAGACGCCGAGATCGAGGTCCGTCGGGCGGAGGGCACCGCCCGGGCCGCCGGGGTGCCGGGTGCGCGGGTGCTCGCCCTGGCCGCGGGCGTCCCCGCCGGGCCCGGTCGGGCGGCCGCGCTGTCTGCCCTGCACGCCGCCGAGCAGGCCGGGCTGCCCCGGGCGGCGGTGGCCGCCTGGCTCACCCCGGAGGCCCGGCCGTCGCCCGCCGCACCGGACACGGCTCCGCTGACCGTACGCTGCTTCGGCGGCTTCCGGGTCTGCCTGCACGGCGAGCCGCTGAACTGGTCGCCGCTGCGTCCCCGGGCCCGGGCGGTGGCCCGGATCCTCGCCATGAACGCCGGCCGCGCGGTGCACCGAGACCGGCTCCTCGACGCGCTCTGGCCGGACACCGACCCGGCGACGGCCACCCGGACCCTGCACGTCGCCCTGTCCAGTCTGCGCCGGTTCCTCGACACCCACCTGCCTGCCGGCGACGGGGAGACGCTGCTGCACCGCGACGGGGACGCGTACCTGCTGGCCCTCCCGGCGGACGCATGGTGTGACGTCGCCGAGTTCCGGCGGGCGCTGGAACGGGCGTCCCGGAGCGGATCCATCCGGCGGGCGCTGGACGACCTACGGGTGGCGGTGGCCGCGTACGCCGGTGAACTGCTGCCGGAGGACGGCCCGGCGGAGTGGGTGGTGGCCGAGCGGGAGACCCTGCGCCGGCAGGCGGCGGATGCGGCGGCCCGGCTCGCCGGGGCAGCCCTACGCGGGGACGATGTCGAGGCCGCCCTGCGCGGGGCCGGCTCGGCCGAGCCGGCGGTGGCGATGGCGGCCCGCTGCGTCGAGATCGACCCCTGCCACGACGCCGGCTGGCGGCTGCTGATCGCCGCGCACGACCGGGCGGGCAATGCCGCCGCCGCCGAGCACGCCCGCCGCCGGTACGCCGACGTGCTCGTCTCCCTCGGGCTGGACCCGTCCCTGGTCGCGGGAATCCCGCCGCCCGCCCCGATCAGCGTCGACCGAAGAATTCCGCTTCCCCGATCGCAACCGAGGGGATCAGCCCAGGCCCGTACGTCGAGCGGACCACCAGCCTGATTCGTACCATGTTCGACGCCGCCACGTCGAAGTGCTGTTCCCCGGGCTCGTCGCGCAGTTCGATGTCGGTCTCCCGCTGCTGTCCGTCGGTGTCGATGGTGATCACGGTCAGCCCGCGGGGCCGCCCGGCGGCGAGGAACGCCTGCCGCCGCGGGCTGACTCCGGGGGTGATCACGACGGTGAGCAGCCGCACGGGCTCGGTGAACCGGCCCTCCACCCAGGCGCCGGCGGCTGCCCCGTTCGGCGCCCAGTAACGGTTGTTCGCCCCGTCGGTGAGCCGGGCCGCGCCGGCACCGGGTGCCTCCGACGACGCGGTCACCGCTGCCGGGACCAGTGGCGTCGGGTCCTGAGTGCGGTCGCGTACCGCCTCCACCGCCCGCCGCGCGAGGGGCGGCCCGACGACGGCCAGCACCGCGACCAGACAGAGTACGAGCACGATCAGCAGGGTCCGCCGGGCTGCCCGGGTGGCCCGGCGGTCGTCCCGCAGCGAACGCCGGCGGGGCGTCCGGCGGCGAAGCCGGTCCCACCACCGCTGCCACCAGCTGCGCCGCGGCGCGGGCCCGGCCGGGGTGGCCAGCTGCGCGCCGCACGACCGGCAGAACCGCCGGCCCGGGGCGTTGTCCACACCGCACGCCGGGCAGGCGCGTCGGGGCTCCGGCGGGCGGGGTGGGAGGTCGACCGGGTCCGCCGGCTCCGGGTTGTCGGACGGCTGCCCGCGCTGGTCGGGCGGTCCAGGCTGCCGAGGAGCGGGCTGGGTATCCCCGCCGGCCCGGTCGACCGTGACGGAGCCGTCGGCGGGCTGGCGGGGCGGCACGTCCGGGGCGTTCCGGCCGGTGGCCGCCACCGCGTCGACCGGGACGCGGGTGGCAACGGCCGGCTGATGGGGGTCGATGTCGGCCTCGGGGTCCGCCTGCCGGTCAGCGGTCCGCCCGTTGTCGGTCCGCCCGTTGTCGGTCCGGCCGTTGTCGGTCCGGCCGTTGTCCGTCTGTCCTGCCGTGCCCTCGCCGGTCCGTGGGCGGTCGGCTGCTTCCGTCCGTGGGCGTTCGTCGGCTGATCCCGTCTGCGGGCGTTCGCCGGCCGGCCCCGTCTGCGGGCGGCCGTCGGCGATCGGCCGCACGGTCGACGTTGCGGCGCTCGCATCCCAACGCAGGAATTCGCCGCAGGTGCCGCAGAACTGGTCGTCGTCGCCGTTGGTCGCGCCGCACTCCGCGCAGATGATCATGGCTGCGTCTCCAGTGTCACCCGAACGTGGGCCGGCACGGCGGACGCCAGGACCTGGCGTACCAGCGTCTCGTCGACCTCCCCGTGCAGCCGTACTCGGACCTCCGGCGCCTCGTCTGGCGGCGGCGCGTCGGTCGGCGTCGCCGAGCAGGTCACCCCGCCGCTGTCGGTGACCTCCACCTGCGTACCGGTGGCGACCCGCAGCGCCAGCGCGACGCCACGGGCCGTGCCGCGCCAGCGATGCACCTCCACAGCGTGCCGGACCAGTTCCCGGCGTACGTCCGGCGGCCGGTCCCCGTCCACGGGCGCGGCCACCCAGCCGGCCAGCCAGTCCACGAAGTCCGGCGGGGCCAGCCCCAGGTCGAAGTAGGCGTCGAGACAGTCGAGCGTCAGCAGGATCGGCGCCAGCACCTCGTCCAGCCCGGCGGTGAACCGCTGCGCGAAGTCGTCCTCCAGGTACACCGCGGGCAGTTGCTGCCCGATCGGGTGCGGGCTGACCAGCCCCGGTACGGAACCCCGCATGATCGTCTCCTGACCTCGGCGACCCGGCCGTTCACCCGGTCACCCGCACCTGATGGCCGTACGAGAAGGCGAGCGCGTTGACGCCGAGTTCGAGCCGTTGCACCGCCTCACCGCGTTCCCCGGTGGTCGGGTCGGCCCCGAACAGCCGGACGTCCTCCACCAGGTCGACCCCGTCGACGCGCTGGAGCACCGCGTACAGCTCACCCGACTGGACCGGCCGGCCGAACGGCCACCCGGCGCCGTCGGGCCCACCCCGGACCGGGTCCAGGTAGTCGTAGAGGGCCCGCAGCGCCCGACGGCGCAGGTCGGCGGTGGACGTGGCGGCACGGGGCCGGGCACGGACCTGGGCGACCACCGTCACGCCCTGGTAGAACGGCGGCTCCACCAACACCCGGGCACCGACGCAGCGGCGCGCGTCGAGGAAGGACCGGATCCGCTCCAGGGTCTCCTCCCGGGGCCGCAGCGCGGCGAACCGGGCCGCGTCGTCGTCGGCGTCCCGGTGTTCACCCAGCGCGGGCACGACCAGCACCCGCACGGCGGTCGAGTCGTCGCCGGCGGGCACGCACCGTACCCGCAGCACCTCCGGCGCGGCCTGCCGGGCCAGCTGCTCGTAGTCCTCAGCGGTGACCGCCCGTTCCCGGGTCCGCAGGGTCAGCGGCCCCCGCACCGACGTCTCCGCCAGCGACTCGCCGTCGACCCCGCCGGTGGCCGCCGCCCGGTTGGTCACCGTGGACACGAACGGCACCGGGTCGCGCAGCACGGTCAGCGCGCGGGCGGCCACGTTGCCCCGCCGCCCCCCGCCCGTGCGGTACGCCGGAATCCGGATCACCGATCCCTTCGGCGGCACCGCCCCGTACCGGCGTACCGTTCCGTCGGGCTGCCGCACGGCCGGCCCGAAGCAGATCTCCCCGCCGGCTCGGTCCACGCACACGTGCCGGTCCTCCGGGCCGGAGTCTGCGAAGCTGGCCACCTCCCGCCAGGTCTGCCACCCCTCGGCGGTGCCCACCTCGACCTCGACCGCGCCGTCGGCCGCCACTATCGGCGCTCGCTGCACCCTGAACCGCTGGCCCGGCACCCCCTCGGAAGCGCCGAGGCTCTCCCCGGCGATCAGCTCCGCGTGGCAGGCCGCCACGGTCCCGCCGATGGTGGCCGCCTCGGCCCGGCCCAACCGCGGCGGCGCGTGAAAGTACGGCTGCCCGGCGGCGGGCTCCCGCAGCCGGCAGCGCAGCCAGCCGGCGCGGTGGCGCGCCACCACCGATGCGGCATGTCCGGTCGGTACGTGCAGCACCACCTCGCCGGCCCGGTTGAGCGCGCCGGTGGTGTCCCGTTCCACCGGGCACTCCACCCAGCCGTCATCGGTCCACGCCTCCCAGACCAGCGGCGGATTCGTCGGGTCCACGCCGCGCCCGGCGACCGCCCAGTCCATGGTGAGCAGCACCGCGCAGCCGGGCACCGGACCGTCGAGACCGAACAGCACCGCGTCGCCGGCCGCCGGCGGGTCGGCGAACGCCGGAATCCGGTCGGTGCCGCCCAGGTCGCCCGTCCGGTCCGTCGGCTGGCCTCCGACCGGTACGGTCACCACCCGAACGAGTCGGCACGGCGGCACGGCCAGCTCGCCCAGCGTTTCGAACATCACCGGCTCGACATGCTCGGCCCGGACGGTCGCCACGTGGGTGCCGGCAGGGACGACGACCCGCGCGTCGCGCGGCGCGGACAGCCAGAACGTCACGTCCGTCGAGGCCACCGCCGGCGGGAACGGAGTGATGCCAAGCAGGTCGAGGAACTTCACGTAGTGCCGGTCCGGCACCCGGTTGAGCCGGTAGAGCAACTGGTCGACCAGGTACGCGAACGTCTCGATGAGGGTGACCCCCGGATCCGAGACGTTGTGGTCCGTCCACTCCGGGCAGCGCCGCTGCACCAGGCGTTTCGCGTCGTCCACCAGGTCCTGGAACCGGCGGTCGTCGAGGTGGGGCGCGGGCAGGGCCATCACGGGTCTCCGGGGTCGTGCGCGGGGATGACGTAGAACGGGAAGACCAGGTTGCGCGGGTCGTTGTCCTGCCGTAGCCGGTAGCGGATATCGATGTGCAGCGTCCCGCTGGCGGCGTCGGCGAAGTCGACCAGCACGTCGTCCAGCACGATGCGCGGCTCCCACCGCTCCAGCGCCAGCCGCACCTGGTAAGCGACCTGGCCGGCGGTGGACGGGTCGGCGGGGGCGAACGCCAGCTCGTGGATGGCGCAGCCGAACTCGGGACGGCCGGGCCGCTCGCCCGGGGCGGTGCCGAGGATCAGCCGGATGCTCTCCACCACCTCGCGGTCCCCGCGTACCAGGGCGATCCCGCCGGTCGGGCCCGTACGCAGCGGGAACGCCCACCCGGTGCCGACGAAGTCCGTGGCCATGCGGATCACCCGCCGATCAGCACGGTTGGGCAGCCGGCGACGATCGGCGCGCCGCAGCCGGCTAGGTCGCCGAGGCGGGCGGCCGGTTGGCCGCCGATGAGCACCGTGGGGCACCCGGGCGGCAGCAGGGCAGACGGCGGGTGCGGCGGGGTGCCGGGGAAGGAACAGGCGTGCATGGTGCCCACGGTTGCGGCGGGCTGCCCGCCGATGAGGACGGTGGGCACCCCGGGACCGCCGACCGCCCCCGGATGGGCGGTGGGGTCGCCGACGCGAGCGGCTGGTGGCACGGCACTCTCCCTTCGGTCGCTCTGACGGGTGTTCAGTTGATGCGCACCACGGCACCGCGCACCGTGACCGGGCCGCTGGCGGTCAGTTCCGCGCCGCCCTGGCCGTTGACCTTCACGCTCGCGCCCTCCACCGACGCGCCGCCCGTGCCGCGGACGCTCACCCGGCCCTGGCCCTCGATCCCCACATCGCCCTTCGCTGTGACGGTGACCTTCTGCCCGGCCAGCTCCAGCGGCCCCGACCCGGCGTCCAGGCTGATCCCGTTCTGGGCCCGAACGCTCACCTTGCCGTCGCTGACGATCTCGATCTGCCGGCCGGTGCGGTCCAGCCGTACGGTGAACTTCCGGTCCCCGGTGGCCAGCAGCACGCCATCCGGGCCACTGCCGGCCTCCAGCAGCTCCAGCCGGTGGCCGGTACGGGAGACCAGCGCCCGGGCCGCGATCCGGCCGCTGCTGCCGTCCACCGGGTCGGTTTCCAGCTTCGGGGGCGTGTCGGTGCCGTTGTGCAGGCCGCCGAGGACGTACGCGGCGTCCAGGTTGCCGTCGGTGAACCCGACCAGCACCTCGTCGCCCACCTCCGGCAGCAGCACCGCACCCCGGTCCGCACCCGCGCCGGGCTGCACGACCCGCGCCCAGCCGGTGGTGTAGGTCTCGTCCAGCCACGGCAGGGTGAGCCGGACCCGGCCGAGCTTCTTCGGGTCCTTCACGTCGCTGACCACCGCCGGGACCAGCCCCCGGCCGGCCCGCTCGAGCCCGGCCGCACCAGCGGTCAGCCCGTACAGTGACCGGTCCGAGCGGCCGGAGACGGTGAACGCCGTGGTGTAGCCGGCCTGCTCGCTGAACACGTGCCGGGTGCTGGTCAGCACGTACCTGCCCTGGAACGGCTCGCCGATGTTCGCCAGCGCCACCGCCGTGCCCGCGCGCAGCTGGGCGTTTCCCTTCGCCACCCCCTCGATCTCGGCGCACCCGCCGCCCAGGTCGCCGGCGAGCGCGCCGGCCACCGCCCGGACCGCGGCGTCCGTGCCCAGGGTCGGGTCGGCCACCACGTACGGCGGGCTGCCCAGCTTCCTCCCCAGCTCGGCCGGATCCACGCCGATCCCCTCGGCGCCCGGCACCTTCGGGGTCGTGGTCGCGCTGACCGCCCGTTTGGTGGCCGGGTCCCAGCCCCGCGCACCCACCTCAGGCACCTGGGCGGTAGCGGTGACGCCGGCGCGTAGCGCGATCAGGTTGCGGTTCAACTCCAGCACCAGCGGGTCCTGGGTGGCCCGCGCGGACGGGTCCGGGGCGCCGGCGGGCGGCTCGGGCATCCGCAGGTGCAGCTCCCCGTCGAGCACGGTCACCTGCGCGCCGACTAGCTGCGCGAGTCGGTGGAGGAACGTCCAGTCGCTGATGTTGTCCTGGCTGAGCTGCGCCTCCGGCTCGCCTCCGATGCCGGTCACCGGGTCGATCCGGCCTGCCTTCAGCCCGGCCCGCTGGGCCACCTTCCGCACGATGTCGGGCACGCTCATCCCCGGGTACGCGGCCACCCGCCGGCCGCGAAGCAGCCGGTGGGCCAGGTCGAGGCCGCGCACCTCGGTGAACGTGCCGGTGGCGTCCAGCTCGCACTCGAGGGCGGTGACCTCGCCGGTGAGTAGCAGCGCGGGGCCGCCCGGATCGGAGGTCTGCACACTCAGCCGCACCGGGGCGCCGATGGCGAACCCGCCCTTGGCCAGCACGGCCCGGTCCGGGTCCCGGTATCGCAGCATGAACCGGTCGGGCAGGTTGCGGCTGTCGTCCACCGCCGCGTACGTCAGCAGCGACGCGACCTCCGCGGGCAGCGGGCTGCCACCCACCTCGACCAGGAGGGCGTTGGCGAACTGTTCATTGGCCACGGGCACCGCCCGGGACGGTCAGTTCCTCCGGAGCGGGCACCAACAGCGCGGTGCCGGGGCGCAGCCGCATCGGGTCGTCGATGTCGTTGGCCTCGGCGATCTGCCGCCACAGCCCGGCCCGCCCGTACGCCTGGTAAGCCACCGAGTGCAGGGTGTCCCCGGCGACGACGACGTGGATGTCCCGGGCGGCCAGCGCCCCGGAGGTCGGGTTCTGCCCGGGCTGCTCGCCGGAGATCTCCTCGAGGGCGACCGTGCACAGCGCCCGCACCGGCGTGCCGCCCGGGGTGAACAGGGTGTACTTGGCGCTGACGCTGGCCACGAAGGACGGGAAACCCACCATGCCGCCCCAGTGGAACACCACCCACGGTGGCGACCCCTTTTTCTGCTGGCGGCTGGCGTCGGTCGGCACGCAGCAGGCGAACAACTCCTCGACCCGCTTCACCACCGAGCTGTCCATCGTGTCGGTGGCGTCGAAGAACATCTCCAGGGTCAGCTTGCACGGGTCCGAGCCGGTGAACTCCGGCACGCCGCTCTTCTTCGCGTTGCGCTGCGCGTCCCGCTTCCACTTGGTGGTCTTCGTCAGCGCCAGCTCCTTCGGGTTGAACTGGAACGGGATCCGGCCCAGCGGCGGGCCGGGAGACGCCGTGCCCCCGTTGCGGGGCGGCTCGTGCAGTTGCAGGTACGCGTGCGTCAGTTGCGGTGGTGCGCCGCCGCCTCGGCCGGCGGGGCTGCCGGCTGCGGTGAACGTGACCGGGGAGGCACTCACGCCGCCGCCTCGCTCCGCTCCCCGGCGACGCGAGGCGCCGCACTACTGGGCCGAATGGCACGCTCGCTCACGGCGTCACCCCCCGGTCCCGGGGCCGAAGAAGCCGTGGTGGGCCAGCTCGAGGGTCTCCACGGCCACCTTTGGGCTGTCCGGGCTGAGCTGCGGCCCGGTCCACCGCACCGGGATGACGTCGAGCAGTCCCCAGCGGGCGATCACGGTGCCCTCCAGGGTTCGCGCCTCAATGGTGGCGGTCTTGCGGGTGATCCCATTGGCCATGCCGGAGAACCACCGCATCAGCTTGCCGCTGTCCGCGGTGATCGGCCGGGAGAGCTTGACGTTGGAGAACTTCATCCGGGTGGGCAGTTGCCAGATGTGCCCGTTGTTGCCGCCCTCCTCCCGCTGCTCGACGACCACCTCGCACCCCAGCCCGTCGCAGGTGTTGAACGCGCCGAGATCCTGATCGTCGATCTTCACGACGAAGGCGATCGCGACGGCGACCTCGTCTTTGGCCATTCATCCCTCCTGGTCGGCGCTGGTTCCTGCGGCCTGCCCGCCCGCGTCTGGTTTCTGCGGTCAGCCCGGCCCACCGAGCACCCCGTGCCGCTCCCGGTCCAGGCGTAGCTCGGTCTTCAACCGGCGCAGCAGCGGGTCGTACAGCTTCTTCAGCAGTTCCTCCGGCTCCACCCCGCCGGCCGGCTTGGCACCCGGTGCCGCCGGCGGGCCGGCCGCCGGCGGCCCGCCGTCCGGCGGTGGGGTCGCGGCCGGGCCCGGCGCGTCGGCCGGGGGCGGTGCGTCGGCTGGCTCGGCCCGCTGCACGACCGGGGCGGGCGGGTCCCGGCGCGGCGCGGTCGCCGCCGGTTCCGGCCCACCACCGAGGTACGCCATCGGCGGGCCGTTGCCTCCAGAGCCCGACCGGGCGGGTGGTACGGGGGGCGGCGAGCCGGGGAGCGCGCCCACCCATCGCTGGACCGGCACCGGCCCGATTCCCCCGGCCGCTCCAACGTGGACGGCCGCCGGGGTGCTGAGCAGGTCCGGTACGTCCGCGAAGAGGCTCGGTTGCGGCTGCTGCGGGTCGGGCAGGGCGAGCGGCGCGGCGGCAGCGGGCACGGGTTCCTCGTCGTGCTGCCAGGTCACCCGCTGCACGCTCGGGCGGGCCGGCGCGGGCGCGGCGGGCATCTCCCGGGTCAGCGGCCGCACTGGGCGGTCGCCGACCAACCGGGCCACGACCACCGGCAGGGGAGCGGCGGCATCGTCCGGACCCCGTGCTCCGGTTTCCCGGCCGCCGGCCGGATCCGCTGCCCGGTCGCCCTGGTCAGCGGTTCCGGCCGGTTCTCCGCCGGATGCTGTCGGGGCGGGCGGCTGAGCGAGCAGCGGCACCACGCGTGCCTCGGTGGCGGTCCCGTCGTGCGACGGCACGAACGTCTGCACAGGGGACCCGCCCGTACCCGATCCGGCCGGTTCGCCGCCCGACGCCGCGATATTGCCAGGCTGCGCGGTGTCGCCCTGGAATGTCCGGGCGGTTGCCGTGCCGACGACCGGAAGATCATCGGCCGGCATGGCAGCACCGTCGGTTTCGGTGTCGCCGTGGAGCCATCCGGGGTCGATGGCGGTTGTGGGGGTGGCATCGGCGGCGAGGCGGGAGACGGCGACCTCTCCGAGCAATCCGGCCTGGTCGTCCGCCGTCGTCGTGCTCGCCACCGGGCCGTTGCCCCCGCCGTCCTGTTGACCGGCGTTGCCTGCGGGGGCGACAGCTGCCTCGCCCTCGCCGGTCGGTGGCCGGTGGGCCAGGACTCGGCCGTCGCCCTCGGTCGAAAGGCGTTGGAGCGGCGCGGCGTCCCGCACACTGGTGTAGTCATGCGTCGCCGGAGCCGAGGTTTCGGCCGGGGGGAGCAGCGGGGACACGATCGGTTCGCCCAGGCCGAGCCGGCGGGGCGGCCTCGGGGCGTCCGCCGGAACGCGCTGCACGGGCAGGTCGGATACGGACTGACGGGTGCCGGATGCCGCCGGCTCGGCGATCCCCGCCGACGGTGACGGCTCGGGCAGTGCCACGTCCGGGCCGCTCGCCTCGGCCGTCGCTGCCGGGAAGTCCCGTCCCAGGGTCGGCGTCTCCGGCGCGTCGGCGGGACCGGACAGGTCGCTGTCGACGACCCGCTGCGCCGCGTCGGTCGGCCGGTCGACGGTGGGCAGGTGCAGCTCCACCGCGAGCGGTGGAGCGGTCAGCAGCCGGCTGAGCGTCACCGGTTCCAGCGGCACCGGTTGGCTGACCGTCACCGGCTCCAGCGGCACGGACTGGACCGGGAGCGGCGCGGCCGGCGGATCGGGCACCGTCCGTTGCCCCTGCGCCGAGGCGCTGGCGACCTGCCGTTGGTCCGGGGCAGGGGAGGCGGTGGCCGGCCGTTGGCCCGGGGCAGGGCCGGTGACCTGCCGTTGCAGGGAGGGCGTGGCCCGGCTGGGGTTTGCCGGCGGCGTCGCGAGCGGCAGCGGCGCGGGATCGTCGCCGCGTGGCCGGCCGGTGGGCTCGAGGTCCGCCCGCGTCGGCTCGCTCGCCGGCTCGACGGCGCCGTGCAGCACGCCCGCCGGCTCGGCCGCTCCGACGAGATGGCCGAGGGGAGCCAGGTACGACGGGTCACGCCAGGCGGCCAGCGAGCCGGTGAACGCCTCGGGCAGGTTCAGCCGCGGCTCCTCGGGGGTGATCCGCTGGATCGGCGGCAGCCCCAGCCAGGCGGCCGGCTCGTCCTGCCGGTGCGCCGGAGCACTGGCCGGTGTGCTCCCCGCCGTCGCGTCGCCGGTCGGCGTGGCTCCCTCCGGACCGCCACCGGTCTCGCTGCTGCCCGGGGCGGGCGCGTCCGCGGTGGACCGCTGCGCGGTCCGCTGCGATCGTCGGCGCCACGGCCACATCGGGTCACCGTCCCTGACTGATCCGGGTGTTGATGCTCGCGATCTCGGCCACGTACCGCAGCCGCTCGCCGTGTTCGAGGTCGAGGAGCTCGTCCAGCGACCAGTGGAAGTGGTAGGCGACGTACGCGACCTCGGCGTAGATGCGGTCGGCCGCGTACGTCACGATTCCCCCAGGCGGCCGCCGGCGAGGTCGACCGCGAAGCGGTGCTGGCACTCCGGGCACACCACGCTCGCGCGGGTGTGCCCCTCGCTGTTGATCCGCCGGTACATGTCCTGCAGGAACGCCAGGTCGGAGGCGAACAGGTCCTCCACCACGCCGGGGTGCACGTCCACCACCGTGCCGATCCGGGTGATCACCCGGCTGAGCAGCACCACCGTGAGGTACGGCGGGTTCTCCCGTACCCGGTCGTCGCGCAGCGGCACCAGCTCGTCCCGTGCGGTCGCCAGCCGCATCACCCCGTCCCGGTGCACCGTGCCGGAGCCGTCTACGTACCCGCGGGGCAACTCGAATGGGAACTCCGTGCGCAGTGTCTCGCGCCGCGGGGCGACGGCGGGCGGCTCGGCCAGCTCGGGGCCGGGCGGCGGGACGAGTGAGGACGTACGGCGCATGGGGCTACTCGACCTCCATCGACTCGTACGTCACCACGAGTTTCTCGGTGAGCACACTGGTGTCGCCGGCCTTGAGCGAGCTGATCTCCAGGCTCTTCGCCCACGCGTTGGTGAGCTTGTACCGCTTGATCGGCAAGCCCTCGTAGTCGAAGACGATGATGGCCCCGCCCTTGCGGGCGTCGCCCATTTTGCCGAAGCGGCAGTCCTTGATCCACCGCTCGAAGCTGTTGTCCGCGGTTAGGCCCCGGGTCAGGGTGACCTCGCCGGCCTTCGGCGCGCCGGGCGCCTTGCGTACCACGAACTTGCCGTCGGCGGTGTTCGACTTGTACTCGATGACGTCCTGCTCCATCTTGAGGCCGGTGACCTCGGTGATCTGGCGGATGACGATGCTGTCCACCTCCAGGCCGAACGAGTGGCCGACGGCGGAGTCGAAATCGGGGAGCGGCACGACTGCCTCCTGACGCTACGGGGACTACTCGTTGACCAGGCTGGTGCCACCGGACATCTGCGCCAGCTGGAAGATCACGAACTCGGCCGGCTTGACCGGCGCGACGCCGATCTGGCAGACCACCTGGCCGGCGTCGATGCTCTCGGCCGGGTTGGTCTCCCGGTCGCACTTGACGAAGAACGCCTCGTCGGGGGTGAGCCCGAACAGCGCGCCGCGCCGCCACTCGTTGATCAGGAACGCGCTGATGGTGCGCCGGATGCGTGCCCAGAGCATGTCGTCGTTGGGCTCGAAGACGACCCACTGGGTGCCGTTGAGGATCGACTCCTCCAGGTAGTTGAACAGCCGCCGGACGTTCAGGTACCGCCAGGCCGGGTCCGACGACAGGGTGCGGGCGCCCCAGACGAGGATGCCCCGGCCGGGGAAGGCGCGGATGCAGTTGATGCCGAGCGGGTTGAGCAGCTCCTGCTCCGTGCGGGTCAGCTGGGTCTCCAGCGCCACCGCGCCTCGGATCGGCTCGTTGGCGGGGGCCTTGTGTACGCCCCGGGCGCCGTCGCTGCGCGCCCACACGCCGGCTACGTGGCCCGACGGAGGCATGAACCGGTTGGTCCCGGTCAGCGGGTCGAACACCTTGATCCAGGGGTAGTAGAGCGTGGCGTACCTCGAGTCGTAGCCGGCCTGGTCGGTACGCCACTCCTTGACCTGCTGCGGCGACAGGCCCGGCGGCGGGTCCAGGACCGCCATCCGGTCGCCCATCAGCTCACAGTGGGCGATCATCGCCGACTGCACGGCCTTCACCGACTCCAGGTCGATCGCGCCGCGCTGGTACGCCCCCATCAGGTCGGGCACCGCGACCATGGTCACCTCGTCGACGGCCTCCAGGCCGCCGAACCCGGTACGCTCCGCCGCGTCGCCCACGTACTCGTCTGCCGACACCGTCTCCGGCGCGCCGGCCGTGGGCGGCTCGGCGGTCAGCGCGACCTCGCCTCCGGACGGGCGGGCCAGCTGGCCGGTCGGCGCCGCCTCCTCGATCGTGATCAGTTTCGACCGGTCGCGGACCACGGTCACCACGTTGTCCTTGCCGCGCTTCGTGGTCACCGACTCGAACGTCTCGACCACCTGGCCGCCGCGCTTGACCACCAGGTTGAACCGGTCCTCGCCGGCGCCCTCCGGCGGGTCGGCGACCTCGACCGTGATGTCCTCCGGGGTGCCTTCGGGCAGGGCACGGGCGACAACCTTGTAGGTGCCGAGGATCGCGGCCGGCGTGGGCACGGCCGGCAGCGCCTCCTCGCTGGCCCGGTCGCCGCCGACCCGCACGATGTACGCGGCCCCGCCGCCCTGCATGAAATAGCCGTAGACGGCGTGGCCCAGGTAGCAGTCCGGGGCGAACTCGCCGAAGATCTGCGAGTACTGGCTCCAGTTGGTCACCAGGGTCGGGGTGTTGAACGGCCCCTGCGCGGCGAAGCCGACGAACGCGGCGACCGCCGTGCCGACGCCCTCGATCGGGCGGGAGCCGGACTCCACTTCCTCGACGTACACACCCGGCGCCAGGTAGTTGGGCATCACGCCTCCTCGTCCCTCAGGGTCGAGGCCAGCGTCCCGCGTACGCGCGCCTGGTCAAACGTCCGGCAGGCCGCTTGATCGGGAAGCCTTCACTGCCCGTACGGGCAGCTGTCACTCGTACTCCGTCCAATGAGACCAGTGGGTGTTGCCGCTCTGGCAGGAAGGCAGGTGGGCGGTTTCCTTCTTGTGGATCGTCCGAGCGATGTCCTGGAAGCAGTCGATCTCGCTGGGTAGCTCGTCCTCAGCCGGATCAGGGTGCTGCCACTCGTCGAGCGTGAAGAGCGATTCATAGCCTGACTTTCCGATCTCGCGCAGGATCTCGTCAGGCTTCAGAAATACATCTTCCGGATACTTCGCGATTAGGACCCTGGCAAGGGCGAGTGCCGCAGGCGTGGCTGCCTCATCGATGCCTGCGGCAGCGTAGTCCTCCGCTAACAGTTGGATCTCTTTGACCCGGCCATTGAGGATCAAGCAGTGGTGATCTGACAGGGGTAGGTCGTCTGAAGGAAGGCTGCCCCCTCCTTCTGACGTGATCGGCGATCCGAAGAACAGGGCGCCCGGTTCCGGAACATCACTGCCAAATGCTTGCACGATACGCACGATGTCATCTTCGCCGCGGCCATACGCGACCAACTGGATGGTCAGGAGCCAGTTGCTTGGGCTGTGGAAGGCATCCATGCGTGTCCCCGCACTTGGATAGTTGGCGTTGCCGGGGCCAAGCAGAGAGTACTCCTCCTGAGCTCCATCCAACTGTTCAAGAATGTCGCTGATTTGTTGAGTCTGACCAGTGCTCATCTACGTCCTTCCTTGAGCCTCTTGATCTCCGCTGCCAACGTTTCGAGCTCCGCCTTCATTCTCTCATACTTGGCGATCTTTCCTTTGAGGCCGGTGACCGTGCCGCCCTGCTTTACAGAACATGCCTGACAGTGGGGATACAACCTCTGGGGGCCCGGTGGGATGAGAGGCTGTCCCTCGAAGAGGATGTCGAACAGTTCGCTGGCTGGCTGGTGATCGGGGATGAACAGTGGCGCGCTGGTCGTGCGGCAGGAGTGGCATCCATGCGTCGGTCCTTCCCTGTTTGCCCAGGCGCGGTCCGCGTCGCTGGGGATGCGACTTGTTGCTTGTCGGGGAATGCCGGGGTAGCTGCCTACCTGAAGCAACGGCCGTTTGGCGTGGTTCAGAACATCTAGGCGCTTCTTCTTGAGCTTCTCTTCGTGCCTTTTGTGCTTCTCCTCGAGTCGCTTGAGTAGCTTCGCGTCGTCCGCCGAAATCAGGCGTTCGGGGGGTGTCTCGCTTCGCTGCACTGTCCCGACCGCATGTGCGTAGGTGTAGAGCCCTTCGTGACGGTCGACGACGAGGCGTAGCGAGGATAACCGGAAGCGTGACTTGATACCGGTAAGGCCGCGCGCGACGGCATCCACAGCCATACCGCGGCGCAACAACGCGTGGGCAGCCCGCATGCCGCCAGCGAGATTGCCGCCTTTTGGCTTCAGCCCATTTCGGCGCCGTGCCTTGAGCTTGCCCCATAGCTTCTTGCCCAGTGCGACGATCTTGCCGACCACCCAGTCGACGGCCTTCATGACCGGCTTGCTGAGCGCCTTGAAGAACTTCTGCACCCTCTGCGCGAGCCCGCCGATGCCCAGCACCGCGGCGAGCACCCCGATCAGCACCGGCACGGACCGCGCCAGGGCCTTCTCGATCAGCGCCGGCACTCCGCCCGCCCCGCCGCCCGCGATGGCGATGATGGCGTCGAGCACCGAATTGACGAACTCGATGATCTGCGCCCCTTGCGTGACGATGAACGTGACGAAGTCGATGATCATCTTGACCGCGCGGATGAACGCCGAGGCGGGGTTGAGCAGGCTGATGACCCAGGTGATGCCGGCCATCAGCACGGTCGGGATCAGGTATTCGCTGATCTTGGAAAACAGGTTGGCCTTGAGGTCGCCGACCTTGTCCTGGATCTCCTCCCACATGCCGCCGAGCCCCTGGGCCTGGACCTTCTGCACTACGGGCACGGACTGCTCGACCGCGCCCATGGCCTGCTCAGGCACACCCCGCTTGACGATCCGGCCGCGGATGGCTGCCCAGGTCAGCCCGAGCAGGGAGCCGATCATCAGGACGATGCCGCGCAGGTCGAACTTCGCAGGCAGTTCCAGCCCGGCTCCGGCCATCGCCCCGGTGAGCCAGCCGACCAGGCCCTTCTTCAGGTGCTCGCCGATGTTGGCCAGGAACTGCTTCAGGCCCGCCCCGACCGAGCTGACCAGGTTGCCGAGGAAGCCGATCGGGTCCTTGATGATCGCCATGACCGCGTGGGCGGCCTTGGCCAGGACGCCCATCAGCATGTCCTTGAGCTGCATGATGGTCTTGATGACCCCGGCGACGGCGTCGACGGCCTTGGCGACGAGGCCCTTGTTCTTCTCCTTCTCGGCGGCGATCTCCTCGTCGACCGATTTGAGGGCCTCGTTGTACTTCGACGCGAGGGTCTGCACCAGATCGGTGCCCTTGTTGTTCACCTGCTCGGTCAGCTCGTCGAACTTTCCGGCGAACTCGCCCGCCGCCTCGCGACCCAGCGCCTGCAGGTCGGCGGGCATTTTCTTCACCTCCGCCTGCAGTTCGTTGCGGCCGGCGGCAATGCGCTGCTTGGCCCGCCCGAGCTCCGCGCCGATGACGTCGGCGACGCCGGAGATGACCTGCTGCATCCGGTCGACGTAGCCCTTACGGGCCACCACGAAGATCTGGTTGGCCTCCTCCGGCAGCCCGGCGAACTTGTCCTTGATCCACCGGCCCTTACCGACGATGCCCGAGTACCGCTTGTCCTTGTACTCGTCCATCCGCCGTTTGTGCTCGGCGGTGAACGCGTCCCGCGCCGCCTTCTCACCCTTGCTGAACTGGTCGTCGACCTTCTTGTCCAGCCCGGACAGGATGCCCTCGACGTCCTTCTTGGTGCCGTCGAAGACCTTCTGCAGGATCGCCGTGACCTTCGCCCGTTTGGCCTCGTCGGCGGACTTCGCCTGCTCCTTGCCCGCCCCGACCTGAGCGCCAGCCCGCTTGCGGTCGGCCGTGAGGGCTGTCATCGCCGCCGCCCCGGCCGCGCCCGCCGCCGCCTTCGCCCCGGTCAGGGTCCGCGCCTCGGCCGCGCGTACCTGGCCGGGCGCGGTGGCCGCGTGCTGCTCGGCGGCGTTCTTCTCCTTCAGCGCGCCGGTGAACTCCGGCTCGTTGGACTTGGCCAGCTGCTCCTCGGTGACCTGCGCCTCGGTCATCTGCTGGTCGACCTGCTTCGGCCCATCCGAGAAGTCGGTCGCCGCCGGCGGGGCCTTGTCCGGTACGGCCTTCGCCGGGTCCGGCGTGCCTGGGGTCGCTGGCGGCTTGTCCGCCACCAGTGGGGTGACCGGCTTGTCGACCGCCTTCGAGGTGTCCGGGGGCGCCTTGGTGGTGGTCTCGATGGCGTTCGCCGAGGCCTTCTTGCCGTCTGTGACCTGGCCCTGCACCTGCCCCTTGACCGCGTCAGCCTTGCCCGAGTCGCCGAACTTGTCGGCCTCGTCGAGGTTTTTCGGCGCCTGCGCCGCGATGGCCTCGTTGACCGCGCGGATGAACGTGGCCTTGTCGAACTCGCCCGGCTTGGCGGCGTTCATCTTCTCCGCGTTGGCCGCCTTGCCCTGGGCCTCCTTGTCGTCCTGCGGTGGCTTGGCCGCGCCCTGCGCCTTCGCCGCCTCCGTCTTTGCCGGCGGGTGCGCGGCGAGCAGCTTCTGCTTGCCCCGCACGTCCGCCTTCAGCGCGGCGAACTTCGGGTCGGCCTGCGGTCCGGGCCGGTGGACCGGAGCGGCCTGGGTAGCCAGCCGTTGCACCGCAGCCTCCGGACCGGTCGGGGCCGGACCCGCGGAGACGGTGGCGGGACCGGAACCGGTGGAGGCGTTGGTCGCGCCGGCCGACGGGGCCGCCGACCGCTGGGCGGGCACGCCGGTGGTCGCGCCACGCGACCCGCCGCCAGCGCCGGGCCGCTTCGCGGCGGGCGTACGCGGCGCGGCGGCGCGGCGTTGGGCGACCAGCGCCGCCACCGCCCGGTTGCCAGCCCCGGCCTGCAACCGCTGCACAGCCGCCCGACTCAACGGTCGTGCGACCGAGTCGCGTACGCCGGTGGTGGGCTCGGGGTCGGCGGTCGTGCGCGGCGGTGGGGTCGGCGCGGCGCGGCGCGGGGGTGCGGCCCGCTCCTCGGCCGGTGCCTTCACGTCACACCTCCCGATCCGGGCGAGTCCACCGGTGGCCCAACGAGTACGGCGACGCGCAGGTGGCTACTCGGCGGGCTCTTCCTCTTCCTCCTCGCCGGCTTCCTGCCGCTGGACGTACGTCTGCGCCGACTCGTCCTCCTCGGACATCTCCTCGGCGCGCTGCACCTGCGGGTGGTCGTGCCCGTCGTGGTCGATGGCCCGCTGGACCGCCGGCGCCGAGGCGGGCGCCGCCGGGGTGGACATCAGCCGGTCGGCGTTGGCGACGGCCTCCCGCTCGAACCGGTCGGACGGGTCGCTGACCTTCACCCCGCCGCCGGTGTCGGTGCCGTCCACCGGGCCGCTGCGCTGCTGCACCACATGGGTCAGCTCGTGGGCGAGCATGTGCTGGCCGGCCGGCGAGGCCGGGTCGTAGCTGTCGCGCTGGAAGACAATGTTCGACCCCACCGTGTACGCCTGCGCGTTGACCGACTTCGCCGACTGATGCGCCGCCCCGTCGGTGTGCACCCGGACGTCGCCGAAGTCCTGCCCGCCGAAGCGGGCCTCCATGTCCGTGCGGACGTCGGCCGGCAGCGGTGACCCGCCGCCGGAGTTGACCACGTCGTGCACGGGGGAGCGGTCCTCGGTCGGCTCGACCAGCTCGCCGACGGCTCGGTTGCCGACCGCCCGTTGCAGCCCGAGCAGCCCGGACGCGCCAAGCACCTCGGGCCGTCCGGCGCTGGCGGCCTGGTACATCAAAGCGTCGCTCTCCCGGTCGACCGGGCCGATCCGGTCACCGGCGGGGCGTACCGACGCCTCGGAGTCGAATTCGCGATGTCCGCGCATGCCGGGCCTCCTCGCTCAGGCGAGCCGGCCCGTCGACGGTCGGGCCTCCCGTGTCGACCGTCCCTTGCCGGCGGGCCCCTTCACAAGCCGAGCCGGACCATCCGTGGGGGCAGCCTGACCTGCCCGAACGGGCATCGCCAGTGCCGTGAACAAGAACGTTGCGGTGTCGGATGACATGTGCCCGGGCTGACGGCAGAGCGGTGGGCCGCGAAATCGGTTTGGCGAGCATTTGGGCGCGATCTACGATTCGGCGGTGGGTTCCTCGGTGACTGTTCGCTCGGCTCAAGTCGAGGACATCGCCCAGATGGCGTGTGTGCACGTTCGGTGCTGGCAGGAGACGTATCGGGGGATCATGTCCGATGCGGTGCTTGATGATCCGAGCTTCCCGGCTACTCGGGAACGGTTGTGGACTGCCGCTTTGACCGACGAGCGATATCGCGAGAACCGGGCGGCTGTGGCCGAGCGGGGAGGCGAGTTGATCGGGATCGCGATGTCGGGCCCGCCACTGGACGCTGCGGCGACGTGGGCAAGACAGCTGTATTCCATCTATGTTTATACGGCCGCCCACGGCACGGGTGCCGGGCGAGGGTTGTTGCAGGCCGTCCTCGACCCCGCGGAGTCGGCGGCACTGTGGGTCGCCGATCCTAACCCCCGCGCGCAGGCGTTCTACCGCAAGCATGGCTTCATTGCCGACGGGACGGCCAAGGTCGAGGACGGCCTGCGGGAGATTCGCATGGTCCGCGACGTGCAGTGCCGACGCTAGGGCCGTGACCATGAACGTTTGAGTTGTTGGCGTCAGGCTGCTCGGGTGGCGGGTTGGCCCCAGCGGCGTTGTCGTTCGCTGCGAATGCGGGCGGTTCGCGGCGTTGCGCGGCTTCGCGGGCAGCCGGTGCGGATGGCCCGCGCGTGCCCAGCCGGAACCGGCCTGCGGACGGATCACCAGCGGCCCGAACTCGTCGAACGCGAACACCCGCTGCGGGAAGTTGCTGGTCACGTGGTCGATGCGGACAAGTTTCGCGTCGCGCTGCGGATCGGTGGACTCCTTCCACGTCTTGGTCCGCTGGAACGTGATCCCGTGCTTGATCAGCAGCTGCCGCAGCCGTTCCCGCCCGATCTCGATCGGGCGGGCGGCCTGCGAGGGCGAGGTAATCGGCGAGCTGCGGATGCTCCACCGGGTGAACGGCGCCCCAAGGCTTCAGGGCGGATGTTGGCCGTCGCGACGATGAGTGTTTCCTCGTCGGGACTGATCAGGCGGGGATGGCCACCCGCCCACTGAGGGTCCAGGCTGGCCATACCCACCTCATTGAACCGGTGGATGACCTGCCGGATGGTGTCCTCATCGGCTTGGACCAGCCGAGCGATCGCCGGCACGATGTTCCCGCCCTCCGACGCCAGTACGACCAATCGCCCGCCGTAATCGGATTGGTGAACCGGTACCTGGCGGTCCCGGCGCGGTTTCGCGGGGCCCCTAACTCCGGTTCCGCTGCTGGGCGTCGCTGATTAGCCAACGGATGTTTGCGGTGGTCGAGTGTGGTTACCGCCGCGGTAGCCACACCACGCAGCCGGTGCTCAGGCGTTGAACGTGCCGGCCTTGATGCCTTGGACGAAGCCGGTCCACTGGTGGGCGGTGAAGGAGAGCACCGGCCCCTGCCGGTCCTTGCTGTCGCGGACCATGACGACCTGGGATGGTGCGGCAACCTCGATGCAATTGCCACTAGACCCGGACCTGGTGCTCTTGCGCCAGGTGACGCGAGGCAGGTCCATGCTGTTTCCTCCTAGGTGATCAGGTCTGCCGCAATCGCTCGCAGCGTATCTCGCGTGGGCTTGGGCGCCAGCGCAAGGGCTTGTAGTTGCTCGTGTGCCGCAGCGTACGCGGCAACCTCTCCGGGCCGCTCCAGATATAGCGCTCCGGTCAGGGTGTCGACGTACACCATCCGCTCCTCGGCTGCGTCCGGGTACGGATGTGGCATTGGGGGGAAGTCGAGGATTACAAAGCTGCCGTCAAAGCCAACCCCGGCGGAGTACGGCAGCAACTGGATCTGGACGTTACTCCGGCTCGAATCTTCGATGAGCCGCTTGAGCTGCCGATGCAGCACCTCGGGGCCGCCGACCATTCGTCGGGCCGCTCCCTCATCGATGACCACACGCAGCATTGGCGGGTCGTCGCTGGTCAGGATGGCCTGTCGCTCCATCCGCAGCGCAACCTGTCGCTCTATCTCGTCGTCACGCATCGGGACCGGCGCACCTTCGAAGGCTGCTCGCGCATACTCCTCGGTCTGCAACAGGCCGGGCACCATCTGGCACTCGTAGGTGCGGACGACGGATGCCTCGGACTCCATGCCGACGTACGCGGCGAACCAGTCGGGCAGAACATCGCTGTACCGCTGCCACCACCCGCGCTGCTTCGCCTGGCGGGCTACCGCGATCACGGCTTCGGCCTGCTCGCCCTCCACGCCGTACAGCGCCAGGAGCGCCCGCACGTCGTTCGGATGCGGCCGGACCTCTGCCGTCTCGATGCGGCTGAGCCAACTCGCGTCGTGGTCGACGCGCCTCGCTGCTTCCGCCGAGGTGATCCTGGCCTGCTCGCGGAGTTGCCGCAGGGTCAGAGCCAAGCGGCGGCGTCTGACGGTAGGGCTCTGACGTTGAGGCACGTCGTCATCTTGCCATGCGGAAGACCTGACTTCCGTTCGCAGACACGCGGACCGCAAGGAGGTAATCCGCATATTGCGGATTGCCGTTGTGCGTGGGACGGTGTTGCGGGGTGTGGCGGTCGGATGACCGTGCGTGGGCTGGCTGCCATGCCCTTACAGCCGAGGAGGGCAGGATGGGCAGGCACGTCACCTACGACCAATACGTGATCGCGGTAGCCCTGACCCTGTCGCGCAGGCATCGGCCGGCGTGGAACCACATCCTCAAGCGACTGACCTGCCGATGCGGTCGGGACTTGCCCTGTCGGGCAAGACATCGCGTCCCGATCAATCGCGGGCACTGGCCGGGTGAGGCGTGATGACGACCCACGTCCCGGTGCTGCCGATCTGGACCTGTGGCGGGTGCGGTGCCCCGTGGCCTTGCTGTACCCGCCGGAAGGAGCTACAAGCCGAGTACGACCAGGCCCCTATATCCCTGGCGCTCTACATGGGCGCATGCCTGGTCGCCGCAACGCAAGACATGGGCTGGGCTCCGGCAGGACTGCTGCATCGTCGGTTCCTCGGGTGGCTGCCGTGACCACACCCCGCGTCGGTGACCTGCTCCTCGTGGGCCGAGCGGCCAGCGTTCAGTTCATCAACCCGATCTTCTTCCGCGTGATCCGAGTGCTGACTGGATCACCTACGACGGATGGATCTGGCTCGACGGTTACCAGCTCGATGCCCGAGGCGACGCGGTGGCTCGACGGTCGATCTTCGTTCAGACGGCTGGGCTGCGGTCCGCCTCGGCACCCACCGGGAAATCCGGGCAACACCGTTTGGGAGTGACATCCCGTCCGGGCAGGGGCCGCGCTCCTGGCGCCGGTCAGACGGCCAGCTTGAGATAGGGGCCGAATTCGCTCTCCAGGGTCAGCCGGCCGAGCTTGCGGTACTCCCGGCCGACCGCGCCGACCAGCTCGGCCATCCCCACCGGCCGGCCCGCCCCGGCGGCCAGGTAACCGGCGGTGACCGCGGCGGAGCGGATGTGCCCGCCGGCCAGCTCGAAGGCGCCGGCCAGGAAATCCAGGTCCATGTCGGGGGCGCGGGGCACCCGGTCGCCGAGGCACCGGTCCCACAGCGCCCGCCGGGCCGCCTCGTCGGGCATCGGGAAGTCGACCACCACGTCCAGCCGGCGGGTGAATGCCTCGTCCAGGTTGGCCCGCAGGTTCGTGGCCAGCACCGCCAGCCCGTCGAACGTCTCCATCCGTTGCAGCAGGTACGCGCTCTCGATGTTGGCGTACCGGTCGTGCGCGTCGCGTACCTCGGAGCGCTTGCCGAAGATCGCGTCCGCCTCGTCGAAGAGCAGCACGCCGTTGACCCCGGCCGCCTCGCCGAAGATCCGCTCCAGGTTCTTCTCCGTCTCCCCGACGTACTTGTCCACCACGGTGGCCAGGTTGACCGTGTACAGGTCCAGCCCGAGGCTGCCGGCCACCACCTCGGCGGACATCGTCTTGCCGGTGCCGGAGTCCCCGGCGAACAAGGCTGTCACCCCGTGCCCGCGCCCGCCGCCGGGGCGCATCCGCCACTCGCGCAGCACCCGGTCCCGATGCCGGGCCCGCCCGGCCAGCTCGTGCAGCAGCGACCGGATCGGTGCTGGCAGCACCAGGTCGTCCCAGCCGACCTCCGGGACGATCCGTCGGGCCAGCCGCTCCAGGCCGGCCGCGTTCTGGGTACGCGCACCCGCGCGCAGGTGCGCCTCACCGACGGGCTCTCCGGACGCGGCGGCGAGCTGCACGGCCACCACGGCGGCCCGCCGGATCGCCGGCGCGCCCAGCACGAACT
This sequence comes from Micromonospora sp. SL1-18, assembly GCF_047921505.1. Classification (NCBI taxonomy): domain Bacteria; kingdom Bacillati; phylum Actinomycetota; class Actinomycetes; order Micromonosporales; family Micromonosporaceae; genus Micromonospora; species Micromonospora sp. SL1-18. The sequence continues at coordinate 131,357 of NZ_JBLROA010000008.1, forward strand.
GCGCGGTGGCGGCGGCCGGGTCGAGCCCGGCGGCGAGCCGGTCGGGCAGCGCGTCCCGCCACACGTCGGCCCGGTCGTCGGCGGTCAGCGGCGCGACGTCCACCTGCAGCGGCGCCACCGCCGTCCACGCCGGATCCCATGGCTGCGTCCCGTAGGCCAGCACCGGTATCGGGCCGGCGATCAGCCGGGACCAGACGGCCCACGGCTCACCGCCGTGCACCGGCCCGACCACCAGACCAGCCCCGGTGAGCAGCGCCTCCCGTACCAGCACGGTGGCCAGCTCCGCCGGCTGTGCCTCAGCCGCCAGCAGGGGCAGGTCCACGGCGAGGGCACTTCGCCCGGCCCGGTCGAGCGCGGCCGCCGCCAGCGCCAGGGCGCTGCCGCCGGGGCTCTCCCGCAGGTACGCCAGGCGGACCCCGGCCCGATCCAGCGCGCGACCGAGCGGTTCCGCGTCGGGCGGGGACGGCGCGGACGGGGCGACCGGTTCGGCGAGCCCGGTCAGCAGCGGCTCGGGTGCGTCCGTACCGAGCAGCCAACCGCCCACCCGGTCCGGCACCCACACGCCACGGCTGAGCACCGGCCGGTCGGGGGAGTCCACGCGGAGCAGCGCCAGGTCGACCAGCGGCGCGCCGGCGGTGAGCCGGAGCCGGGCCGACGCGGCCGCCTCGGGTAGCCCGCAGAGCCGCAGCGCCAAGCCGACCGAGGGGCGGCGGCGGGTGACGTCGTCGTTGAGGTACCCGTAGAACTGCTCGAACCGGCTGTCCACATCGGGCGCGAGGGCTACCAGCAGCAGTGCCTCGTCCAACGAGGTCAGCCCGGCAGCGGCGGCCAGCGCGGCCAACCGGTCGAATCCGTCGGCGCGCCAACCGGCGGGCACGTCGGGCGTTCCGGTGGCGTCGATCGTCGTGGCCGCCGGATCGCCGACCCCGTCGGTGGGCCACGGGTCGAACGGCTCGCGGGCCGCGGCGAGGGCCGCATCGACCGCCTCGTCCGAGAGATAGAGCCCGCGGAACGCATCGTCCGGTTGTGGGTCGCTCTCCCGGCGGCGCGCCACCGCCGCGCGTACCGCCAGCTCCACCCGCTGCAGGCGGCGCAGCAGCGTCAGTGCCTCCCCGACCACCGCCTCACCCGCCGGTACGGGACGGGCGGTGCCGGACCCGGTCGTCGCCGCCGCCGGTCCGGTCGGCGACCTCGGCGACCATGCCCTCGCGGGTCGGCGGTCCGACCGGCACCTCGCGACCGCTGTCGACCGGGGCGCTGACCACCAGGTCCAGCGACGGTTTCAACTCGCCGCCGAGCGCGGTCCAGACGTCGGCGAAGGCCCGATCCTCCGGGGGTGGCAGCGCGACCGTCATCGGCACCGGCATGCCGATCTCGGCCACCGAGCCGGTCAGCACGGCCGGCGGCAGAGCGTCGAAGCGCAGGAAGCACAGCAGCAGTGCGGAGAGCAGCCGGTGCTCGTCCTCCGGTCGCTGTGTCCACGCGGTGACCAGGTAGGACAGCTTCACGTAGCGGGGCGGGGCGAGCCGGCGGGTCACCTGCCCCCGCTCGTCGTACTCGTTGATCAGCCCACGTGAGCGGCGGCGCAGGTCCTCGCGGATGTCGTAGAGGTAGAGGTTGACCGTGGGCGCGTTGCGGCGGGCCGCCCACTCCTTCGTCGGTGCCTCCAACACGATGTCCACGCTGGAACTGGGCAGGGCCTCCTCGCGTACCAGGCGGCGTAGTGCGTCGTCGATCTCGTGGATCATCCCGTCACCCCCGGCCGCCGAAGACGGGCGGGCTGAGCCCGCGTGGCACCACCAGGAACGGCTCGGGCGCGCGTACCGGGCCGAAGGCTTGCCCCGAGACTCGGCTGGCGGTCAGGTCCCGCGGCCCCAGGGTGTCCTTGCGCAGGATCAGGACCTGGGTACGGAAGCTGCCGTCCGCGTCCACGGTCACCGTGTCCGGGGTGGCGGTGATCCCCGGCGCCCAGCGCAGCCGCACCCGCGCCCCGGGTGGGAAGTCGGTGCCGACCGCGGCGGTGACGAAGCCGGGCGGGCCGATCGTCGGGTCGAGGCGTACCCGTGGCGCCCGCACCCGTACCGGCGCCTGCGCGGTACGCGTCGCCGGCACCCCTCGAACGGTGGCGGTGAGCCGGCCGGTGACCGTGCCGACGACCGCGGCCCGCGCGGGCAGTACCACGGTGATCACCTGCTGGGTGCCGGGGCCGAGCGTGCCGAGCAGGCAGAGCCGACGGCTGGCGGCGCAGCGCGGGTCGGCGGTGAGTGGCGGCAGCAGCGGCGCCGGTGCGGTGACGTCCAGCCAGACGTTGTCGGCCGGCAGGCGAGTCGCGTTGCGGACGGTGAAGGTGACGAAGATCGGGTCACCGCCGACGTAGCCGGGTTGGCCGCGCACCGACACGGCGAGGCTCAGGTCGGGCACCGGTAGCCGCTGGAACGCCGGCTGGCTGCCCACCTCCCGGATCACCGTGGTGGGCGGGCCACCGTCGCTGGGCAGCACCACGATGTCCCCGGGTTCGGCCAACCGGACGACCGAAGACGCTGCGCGTTGCAGCGCCACCGCGATCCGGCGTCCGTCCGGGGACCAGGCTGGGTCCGCCACCCACCGGCCGGCCCGGTCAACCGCCGGGAGCGGGTGACGCGCGCCGGTGCCGTCCGGCGCCACCACACACAGGTCGTGGCTGCTGTCGGCGAACGCGATCGCGGAGCCGTCCGGCGACCAGGCCGGAGCGCGGTCGGCGGATCGGCTCGGGCAGGACCTGCCGACCCGCGCGCTGAGGTCCCGCTGGTCGGTGACGCTCAGGGTGCCCGCGATGCTGCCGTTGAGGCGGGCGAGCCACATCCGGCTGCCCGCGATCTCCGGGTCCGCCACCACGATCAGTGCCGTGTCCGATCCGGTGCGGCCGGCGCTGTCGGTCGCCGTGCAGGTCACCACGGTCTGCCCGATCGGGAACAGGGAACCGGACGGCGGCTCGCACCGCACCGGCAGCGGCCGGCCGGCGGCGTCCACCGCCGACGCCCGGTAGGTCACCCGAGCGCCGTCCGGCCCGGTGGGCGCCACCTGCACGTCGTCGACGCGGACCAGCGGCAAACCCGGTCGGGCGACCCGGACGATCAACTCCTGTACGGCGTCCGACCCGGCCTCCGGCGGTTCGAGGTCGAAGCGTACGGTGCAGCGCAGCACCGAACCGGGCACCGCTCCGGGCGTGACCGAGACGGTTTCCTCGAAGACCGCCCGCTCGCCGGCGGCCACCCGGGCGGGGTCGGGGGCGAACCTGACGGAGAGCCCGTCCTCGCAGGTGGCGCTGGGCTTCACGGTGACGGTGAGTTCGCGGATGGCCCGCTGTACCGCGTCGATCATGGCGCCCGGGTCGCTGTTGGCGGTGAGCCGTCCACCGGTGGCCGCGGTGATCCGCTCGGCCGCGCCGTCGTAGTTGAGCCCGCGTTCGAAGTCGGCGCCGACGATGGGTACGCCGATCAGCGCGATCCCGGCAGCCTGCAGCTCCCCGATGAGGTCGGCTTCGGCGATGGTGCCTTCCTCGGGCGGTGGGACCGTCTTGTCCACACTGTCGGTGTCACTGATCAGCACCACGACCCGGCTGCTGTCCGGGCGGAAGTTGATCCGGTCGTTGCGGGCGAGCTGCCGCAACGCGTAGAACCAGTTCTCCGTGCCGTACGGGCTCTCTGCCGTCAGCTCGCCGACTGCCGCGTAGACCGCGGCGTCCTGGTCGGTCACCGGCTGCCGCGGGAAGTACATGAGTTCGTCGTAGGAGTGGTTCTCTTCGTCGCGGCCGCTGAACGTGGCGAGACCGAACCGGGCCTCGGGCTGGCTCCTCCGGACGTTGCCGATCACCTCGGGCAGCCGGGCCTTGAGCTGCTCGATGACGCTCGAACCGCCCTCGCCCGGCTGGGACATCGAGGCGGTGTCGTCGACGAGGAAGACGATGTCCGGCCGTGGGGGAATCTCCGGGGTACGTACCGACTGCCGCACGGTGAACGTGCTCCCGGGCAGTGCGGGCTGGTCCACGACGGGGGTCGCCAGGTCGCTGTCCCGGGTCGAGGCGTACCGCGCGAAGGCCAACTGCCGACCGTCCGGCGACCAGGACGGCTCGGTGTCGCTGCCGGTGAGGTACGCGGGCATCGGCACCTCGGCGAGCAGCCGTGCGTCGGCGACCGCGACGGCCAGGATGCGCGACCGGTCCTCGCCGTCCGACGGCTGCCGGCTGAAGGCGATCGCGTCCCCGGCGGGTGACCAGGTCGGATCGGTGTCGCGATCACCGTCGATGGTGCCCGGCGGGGCGAGGACCTGAGGGTTGGCGCCGGTGGCGTCGGCGACGACGATCCGGGCCCCGCCGCCGGGCTGCTCGGCACTGTAGGCCAGCCGGAGACCGTCCGGGCTGAACGCCGGCCCGGTCTCGGACCGCCCGGGCCGGGCCGTGTGGTCCTGGCGGTCACCGCCGGTGGCGTCGGCACTCCACACGTCGGTGGTGCCATCCTCCTCGGTGGCCGTCCACAGCAGGTCGTTGCCCTGCCAGCCGGGCCGGTGCTGCGGCAGTGGGCCGATCGCGACCGGGACGACCCGGCCGGCCCGGAGGACGTACACGTCACCGGACGGGTCGTCGCGGGTGGTGGTGAAGGCGAGCTGGGTGCCGTCGGCGGACCAGGCCGGCTCCGCGGCGTCTCCGGGGCCGGGCACCGCCCTGGTCACCGGGCCGCCCGTCGCGGCCACAGTGGCCACGGTACGGAGGCTCGGCGCGGTGGCCGGAGCGAAGCGGGTGGTGGTGAAGGCGAGTCGCCGACCGTCCGGAGACCAGGCGGGTTGCCCGTCGGCGGCCGGGCCATCGGTCAGCCGTACCGGGGTGCCACCCGCAGCGGGCATGACCCAGAGATCGCCGGCAGGGTCGCCGCGGGTGCTGGCGAACGCGATCCGGGCGCCGTCGGGGGACCAGGTCGGCCAGCTGTCCTCGGCCGGGTGATCGGTGAGCCGACGTAGCCCGCTGCCGTCGATGCCGATGACCCAGATGTCGGCACTGCCCGCCCGGTCGCTGGTGAAGGCGACCCGCCGGCCGTCGGGGGACAGGGCGGGGTGCTCGACCGTGCCGGGGCCGGCGACCAGCCGCAACGGCGCCGCGCCGGGCCGGCGTAGGTAGAGCCCGCCACCCAGGTCCGCGCCCTCGCCGGCTGCCTTCCGTCCCACCCAGACCACCCGGCCGGCGCGCGCGTCGGCGTCCTGTTCGGCGTCACCGCGTTCGGCGTCGGACAGCAACCGCTGCGGTTTCCCTGTGCCGGCCCTGCTGATCATCAGCGTCGGACGTTCGGGGCTGGTGTAGCCCAGTCGGTAGCCCACCTCGGCCAGGGGCGAGGTGGGGGGCGATGCCGGCTGGGCCGCGGGTTCGGGGGCGGCCACGACCGGCCCGGCCAACAACGCGAGCGCCATGACTCCCCAACGGCGGCTGCCCCAGCGCACGACACCTCCCGTGGTCACACGTGCCACCACCGTGGCTGCCCGCGCGGGGCCAGGTGGTGACAGTCGGTGCCGGCCTGTGGGCAGGGTGGTTTGCCCGAACGGGCAGCGCGGCTCAGATCAGACCGTTACGCAGCGCGTACGCCACCGCGTGGCAGCGGTTGCGCAGGTGCAGCCGGCTCGTCACGTCGTGCAGGATGTTCTTGATCGTCCGCTGCGAGTAGGACAGCTTCGCGGCGATCTCCGCGGTGTCGAAGCCCTCCGCGACCAGACGCAGCACCTCCACCTCCCGCTCGGCCAGACCGGAGAAGGTCAGCCCCCGCGGCCCGAGCACCTCCCGTTGCAACGCCCCGACCTGCTGCAACAGCCGGCCCAGCAGGTCCGGCGGCACCGCGCCCTCGCCGGCCGCGGCGGCCCGGATCACCGCGACCAGCCGCTCCGCGCTCGCCTCCGATCTGCGCACGATCCCCGCCACCCCGTGCTCCACCGCGGCGACCAGGCCGGCGTCGTCCACCTGGGTCACCACCAACACCAGGGCGGACTTGCTCCGGCTGCGCAGCGCGCGCAAGGTGCGCAGGGTCGGTTCGTCGATGCTGTCGCTGATGATCAGGGCAACGGCGGCCTGCTCGGCTTCGGTCTCGTCGAGCAGCAGCACCTCCGGGCGGGGGCGGAGCTGGCTGACCACGCCGGCCCGGGAGATCACGTCGGTGGAGTAGAGGTGCACGGGCAGACGTCGCATAAGCTCCCCCAGCAGTGCTTGGTCGGACGGCACACTGCGTTGAGTATCGCCGCGCGAACCAATCGTGCAGTCAACGTGGGTTCAACGGCCCTCAGGCGTTGCCCCAAGGTCTTCCTCAACGCCTGAATCGAACCGGCACGGTCGCTTCTAGAGTCCCGGCCATGACCATCGACGCGAACCTGGACACCGACCTCGTCGAGGTCAGCCCGGGCGGCGAGGCGAGCTGCCGGCTGGAGGTCCGCAACGGCGGCCCGATCGTCGAGTCGTACGTGATCGAGATGCTCGGCGAGCCGGCCGGCTGGGCCAGCGTGGAGCCGCCCACCGTCTCGGTCTATCCCGGCTCCGCCGAGTCGGTCGCCGTCCGCTTCCACCCACCCCGCTCGGCCCGGGTGGTGGCCGGCGAACGGCCGTTCGCGGTGCGGGTGACCCCGACCGAGACTCCGGACGCGCAGGTCGTCCCGGAGGGCACCGTACGGGTCCTGCCGTTCGCCGAGATCGCGCCGGAGATCCTGCCGCGCACCTCCCGAGGCCGTTGGGGTGGCCGCCACGAGCTGTCGGTGGCCAACCGGGGCAACGTCCCGCTCGGCTTGACGATGACCGGCAGCGACCCGGACAACCGGCTCAACGTCGCGATCCGCCCGCCGCAGGTCACCGTTGCCCCCGGCGCAACAGAGTTCGTCCGGGTACGCGCCCGCCCTCGCCGCCTGCTCTGGCGCGGCCATCCGGTCACCGTCCCGTTCCAGGTCGGCGTCACCTCCGACGACACGCCCCCGGCGACCCTCGACGCCGCCACCGTGCAGGAGCCGCTGCTCCCGCGGGGGTTGGCCCGCGTGGTGGCGGCGCTGCTGGTGCTGGCACTGATAGGCGTGGGTCTCTGGTACGCGTTGCTGCGCCCCACCGTGAAATCCCTGGCCGAGGAGGCCGCTCAGGAGCAGGTCGCGCCGGTGGCTCAGCAGGCCAGAGCCGCCGACGCCCGCGCCCAACAGGCGGACAGCAAGGCCCAACAGGCGGTCGACGCGGTCGCGCCCGCTGCTGTCTCCCCGCTGCCCACCCCGAGCACCAGGGTGCCACCGCCCTCACCGACGCCCGGCGCGGGCGTGCCCGCCATCCCCGCCGGTGCCGACTCGTTCAGCCGTCGGCTCTCCGTCACCGCGGGGGCCGGCACCACCCGCACCGACCGGTACACCGTGGCGGCCCGTCGGGTGTTCGTGTTGACCGACATCTTCCTGCAGAACCCGCAGGGCGATGAGGGCCGTCTCGACCTGGTGGTCGACGGCACGACGGTGCTGACCGTGGCGCTGAACAACTTCCGCGACCTGGACTACCACCTGGTTTCGCCGATCGAGGTTCCCGCCGGCCGGGTGATCAGCCTGCGAGCCACCTGCCGACGGGCGGGCACCGCATTGGACGGCGCCGGTGGCGGAGGGGGCCGGTGCCGCGACTTCGCCCTGCTCAACGGCTACAACCGTCCCGCCGGCCCCGCCCGCGGGTAGCAACGGCGAGGATCTCGTCGAGCGGAGTACTGACAGCGGACCTGGACAGGTACGAACGTCCCGCACCATGCTCGACAAGATCCTCCGCTGGCGCGAGCCACAGCATCGCCCGATGCCTCAAGTAATGCTCAAATCCGGTTGACGTCACGCACCGATGCCGAGAGTGCACATACGCTCGCGGCACCCGGCTCGCTCACGGCCCTCGATCCCTCTCGCGATGGCGGCCGCCGTCGCACCCGGGCTCACCGTGCGCGCAGCGCAACGGTCCCAACTGGACCCGTCCGGCTCGCGCCGGATCGACGGCAGAGCACCACATGCCACGAGCAGAAGGAGGGAAGAATGCGGCGCACACAACGGCGCATCGCGCTTCTCGCACTGCCCGCCCTGGTGGGCAGTGTTCTCATAACGACCGCGCCCGCCGGCGCGGATCCCGCTGAATCGACGGCGAGGGCGGGCTCGGCGCGATCCCACCTCGAGGATCCGGACTCGGTTCGCCTCGTACGCATCCGGCTGACCGGCAGCGACATGCTGGACAAGGTCGCCGCCGCCGGCTTCGATCTTGAGCACGGCCTCAAGCGCGTGCCGACCGGCATCGAAGGCGAGGCGGTGGTGACCGCCGAGCAGATCGCCGAACTCGAGGGGATGGGCGTCGAGATCATCGGCGACGACGAGGCCTTCGCGTGGAGCGACAAGGCCGACGGCGCCGCCCCGGCCTCCCGCGTGCAGGCTGTCCAGTCGCTCAGCCACGAGGAGACGGTACGGATCGCCCGCGCCGACTGGTTCACCACCAAGGGCCAGGGTTTCCTCTACGTCGAGGCACGCACCACCGCAGGGCAGCAGACGAACCCGATCGTCACGATGCAGCTCGAGAACGACTCTGGCCCGGGTACGTCGTTCGGCTTCGCCCGGTCGATGAGCCGGTTCGTCGACTCCGGGCAGTACATGTTCCATCGGAACCTGTTCAAGCTCGACGCACGACCGAACCAGATCCGGGTCACGAGCTCGACCGGCGGCGTCGCCACCGGCTTCGTCTCCAACTGGCTCGAGGACGGCGCGCCGCCGCTGACGGCGAACCCGGCCTACAAGTGGGACTTCATCGACGGCTACAAGACTCCGCAGCAGCTCTACAGCCGCGCCGAGGAGATCGCCCGCGAGTACCCGGACCTCGCCGAGATCATCTACCTGCCGAACAAGACGAACGGCTACCAGCGTAAGGCGCAGGCCACGATCGGCGGTACGGGACAGGCTGCGGTCGTCGCCAGTTCGGCGGCTTGGGGTCACGAGGGCGGCAACGGCATCACCGTCGAGTTCGTGAACCGGCCCGGGGCCGACCTGCCGCTCAAGGTCGAGGTCAACGGCAAGGCCGTTCGCGTTCTGCTCGCGAAGGACGCATCCGGAGCACTCGCGAGCACCGCGGCGCAGGTGGCGAACGCACTGAAGACGCAGTCTGGCGGTCTGATCGACCGGGCCCACCCGTATCGCACCAACACGGGCACCGGCATCGTCCAGGCGACGTCGTCCCCGGTGGCCCTGACCGACTTCCTCGACGAGAAGCGCGCCGGCGCACCGGAGGGCGAGGTGCCGCGCGGCCCGGCCACGATCCCCGTCCTGCGGATCGGTAAGCACCGCGACGGCAGGAACCCGGGTGTCCTGATCCAGGCGCAGGACCACGCCCGCGAGTGGGTGCCCGCGACGACCTCGCTGGAGTCGGCCGAGCGTCTGGTGCACAACTACAAGTCCGACTTCGAGACGAAGAAGATCGTCAATAACACCGACATCTTCTTCATCCTGTCCAACAACCCCGATGGCGCGAACTACAGCTTCTACAACAACAACAACCAGCGCCGGAACATGACGAACCACTGCCCGGACGACAACGCCGATCCGGGCCGGCGCAACTCCTGGGGCGTCGACCTGAACCGGAACTACCGGGTCGGGTCAGCTCACGACGGCTACTCGGGCGGGTCGACCAGCTGCGTCAGCGACACCTACCAGGGGCCGGAGAAGCTGTCCGAGCCTGAGTCGAAGAACATCATCTGGCTGGTCGAGAAGCACCGGAACATCAAGTTCATGATGTCGGTGCACTCCAACGGCGGCCAGCTGTTCTGGCAGCCCGGCGCCTACATCGCGGACGGCCGGATCACCACGCCGCGCCCGCCGCTGGGTGACGAGGCGTTCTACTGGCAGTCGGCCTCCAGGATCCTCTCGCAGGTCAAGGCGCACCGGCAGACCGTCGTCACGCCGGAGAACGTCGGCGGCTCGTCCGACGTCCTCTACTCCTCGGCGGGCAACGTGCGCGAGGATCTGTACTTCAACTACGGGATCTACGCCTTCGGCTGGGAGGTCGGCGGTTCGGTCTACAACCCGGCCACCGGCAACTGGCAGGGCGGCTCGTTCCAGCCGGCCTGGGTGGGCAACCCGGAGCTCGTCAGCGGCCACGCCGAGACGATGGAGTACGCCAACGGGATCATGGAGATGTTCCGGGTCGCGGCGGACTGGGGCACGGACCACAAGAAGCCGACGTCCAAGCTCGTTCCCGGCGCCGGGAATTACTCCGAGTCTGCCGACGTGCGCTTCGAGACGAGCGAGCCGGCCACCATCTACTACACGACGGACGGCAGCCGGCCCACACTCGAGTCGCCCCGCTACCAAGCGACCGAGTTCCGTGAGCCGGGGCAGGTGTTCCACGTGACCGAAACCACGACGTTCAACTGGTTCTCGGTCGACACCGCCGGCAACATCGAGCAGAACTACGACCCGACGAAGAACGACACGCGCAACAACTACCGCACGGCGACGATCACCATCGCCAAGTAGCAGCGGTACGGCAATCCATCCTGTGGCCATTGCCTCGTCAGTGGGTTCCGCCCGCTGACGAGGCAATGGTCTTGTCGGGCCGCCGGAACACGACACGATGCCGCGCGACTGCCGGATCGGGGCGGACATCGTGGCCGGACGACCGCCGCCGACCACACCGAACGTTCGATGTCGCCGTTGCCCGGGGATGAAACACTCCCGGCCATGTCGGATGGACGTTCGTAGAAGGGAAGCCCCGTGGCAGAGGCGGGCGGAATCGTGGCGATCATGGCCGGGCTGGGGTGCCTGCTGGTCGTCGGCGTACTCGGGTGGATGATCGTGGCATACAACCGCATCGTGCGACTGCGCAACCAGGTCGCCGCCTCGTGGGCCCAGATCGACGTACAGCTCAAGCGCCGCTCGGACCTGATCCCGAACCTCGTGGAGACCGTCAAGGGGTACGCCGCGCACGAGAGTGCCACGCTCGCCGCGGTGACCGCGGCGCGCACCGGGGTGGTCGCGGCGGCGAACGCCGAACCGGCCGCACGGGCCCAGGCGGAAAACGCGCTCACCCAGAGCATCGGCCGGCTCTTCGCGGTCGCGGAGGCGTACCCGGACCTCAAGGCCAGCCAGAACTTCGCGGCCCTGCAGGCCGAACTCGCCACGACCGAGAACAAGATCGCGTACGCGCGGCAGTTCTACAACTCGGCCGTCCAGAGCCACAACAACGCCGGGCAGACCTTCCCGACGATGCTGATCGCCGGCCTCGTCGGATTCAAGGCGCGGGACTTCTTCGAGACGGCCGAGGGCGAGCGCGGCCCGGTGCGGGTGCGGTTCTAGGCCATGAGCCCCGCCGTCCTCGAGCTCGGCGCCATCGGCGCGTCCCTCGCGCTCTTCTTCGGCGCGTACGCGTTGCTGCTGTCGATCACCAAGCCGCGCAGGATCCACGCCGCACCGCCCTCGCAGGATCTGCCGGAGGAGCCGCCCGCCGTGGCGAGCCTGCTCGGCACCGGCTGGCACGTCACCGAGGACGCCGCGGAGGCGACGCTGCTGGATCTGGGCGCTCGCGGCTATCTGGAGTTCCGTCAGCCCGACAACGACCCGTACCACACGACGGTCCACCTGACGGGTGCCGTCCCGAGCGGGCTGAATGCGTACGAGCAGCGGGTCTACGAGCGCGTCAGGGAACTGGCCATGGATGGCGTGGTGCCCCTGACCGCGATGACCTTCCGCGACGAGAAGGCGGCGAAGTCCTGGTGGAAGGCGCTGCGCAAGGAGGTCATCGCGGACAGCCGGGCGCGTGGCCTGTCGCGCCGCCGCTTCGGCCCGGCGATCGTCGTGTTCCTGGTGATCGTGGCCGCTGTCGCCGCGGCCGGGATCACCTACGGCTTCGGTCACTGGGCCATCCGCACGCCGGACGAGCGCGGCGACGACCTCGAGGCGATCATCGCGGCGTACGTCATCGGCTTCGCGCTGCTGGCGACGTTCGCCGGCCGTTACAACGGAGACCGGGACACCGCCGCGGGGCGGCAGGCCGCGAGCCGGTGGATGGGTGTGCGCGACTGGCTTCGCGGGCACGAGGCGTTCGCCGACCTGCCCCCGGCCGCCGTCGGGCTCTGGGACCGCTACCTCGCCTACGGCGCCGCGCTCGGGGCGACCCGCACGGCGAGCGCCGTCATCGACCTGGGCATGGGTGACCGTACCCGGGTCTGGTCCACCTTCGGCGGCACGTGGCACCGGGTACGGGTGCGGTACCCGAGCAGCGGACGGTATGGGGAGACCGCACCGAAGCTGGTGTTCCGCGGCGTCCTGTTGGGCGTCATCGGCTACGTCGTCGCCCGCTACGGCCACATCGTGGTGGACATCGCGATGCAGATCGACGCGGTGTCGGCGAGCGCCTTCGCCCCGTTCGCCGGCCTCACCTCGGCCCTGATCACGGTGGCCGGCGCGGTGGTGTTACTCAACGGCGGCTACACCGGCGTGCGTACGATCACCGACCTCGCGGGGCCGAAGACGGTCACCGGTCAGGTCCTCTGGGTCGCCCTGTGGCGGACGCAGACCTCCAGCAGCGACGACAACAGTCCTCCGCAGCCGATCACGTACTACCTCGCGGTCGACGACGGCACGAGCGACCGCACGGTGGCCTGGGCGCTTCCGCTGGCGCTGGCGGGCAGCTGCGCGACCGGCGACACGATCCGGATGACCGTCCGGCCCTGGTCGCGGCGCGTCACGGCGGTGAGCGTCGTTGAGCGGGGAACCGGACACGGGCCGCAGCCGGAGGTGCCGACCGACAACCTGGTCCTCGCCGCGATCAACCGACCCCACCCCGGCGCCAGCGCGGCCCCGGCCCTGACCCGCAACGTCACGCTGCTGCAGGCCGAGGAGGTCGCGAGCGCCCTGCAGTGGCCGTCCCCGGTCACCGCGAAAGGGATGCCGGGGCCGGGCGGGATCATGCAGTTCGTCGCACCGGAGGGCCCGATCCTCATGCTGGTCACGGCGCACGGCTTCCTCGGCTCGATGGCGTGGCGGGCGGCGCGCCAGGGAAGCCCGCTGCCCGGCATCGGCGACGCCGCGTTCACGCGTACCCAGGCGGCGGCCGCCCGCGTCGGGGACAGCACCGTGCAGGTGGCCCTGCTACCGGCCGCCACGGGCCGCGAAGCGGCGCTGCCCGGCCTGCTCAAGCTCGCGGCAGAGCGGCTGCGGCCATGATCGAGCGGGTCCGCTGGCACAGTGCGCGGCGACCGCACGTGCCGGCCGCAGTGTCGGCTTCCTGAGGGAATATCTCCAGCATCAGCGGGAAGAACCGGGCATGGCCTCGCCGGACAGTCCTGACCGGGGACGGAGCAACTCGGCGGGAGGCTACCGCCCGGCACGACTGCTGGCGGCCATACGGCATTTCCTCGCCGCCCGGCAACTGGTGGTCATTCTGGTGATCTCCATCCAGGGTGGGCTCGCCACGGCGGCCGCCTGGATCATCGCCACGGACTACCTCGGCCGCGACGCGCCGGTCTTCGCGCCAATTGCCGCTCTCGCCACCATCGCTTCCGCCTCTGGTCAACGCGCCAGACAGACGGCGGAACTGCTCATCGGCGTGGGGCTGGGCATCACGGTGGCCGACGCCCTGCTCTACCTGGTTGGCAGCGGAGCGTGGCAGATCGCCGTGGTCGTTTCCAGTTCCGTCGCGCTCGGCCTGTTGGTGGCCGGCCGCAGTGGTGCCCTGGTCAGTCAGGCCGGCGCCACGGCCACCCTGTTTGCCACGCTCTCCGGCAACCAACGAAGTCTCGAGTTACCCCGCATCATCGACGCCGCCGTGGGCGCGTCGGTCGGCTTCCTCACCGTGGCACTGCTGCTGCCCCTCGACCCGTTGCGGGCCGTCGACCGGGCCGCCAAGCCGTTCTTCAACAACCTCGCCGCAGCCATCCACACCATCGCCCAGGCCCTGACCGCCGGCGACCAGAACAAGGCCATGCAGGCGCTGGACGCCCTCAACAACACCGTCACCAAGGACACCACCAGCCTCAATGACGCCTTGCGGTCCGCGGAGGAAACCGTAACCATCGCCCCCTGGTGGCGCCGACGGCGCGACCGCTACCGGCATTACCGGACCGTCGTCGACCGGCTCGCCCCCTTCACCACCAACGTCAGGGTGATGGCTCGGCGGGTGGCCACCCTGCTCGAATACCACGAACCCGTCCCGCCCCCACTGCCCCAGGCCGTCGACGCCCTCGGCGACGCCCTGACCCACCTTCATCGTGACAGCAGCACCGCCCGGGGATTCGGGCAGACCCGCCAGACCGTTCTTCACGCCGCACGCCTGGCCGGGCAGGCCAGCAGAGACCAGATCGGTACGTTCGGCGGGACGGTTATCCTGCAGATTCGCAGCGGCGCCAGCGACCTGCTCCGCGCCACCGACGTCACCCCCGAAGAGGCCAACCATCTTGTCCGCGACGCCGCTACCGAACCTGACGGCGGCCCGTAGGCCCGGACGTCACCTGGCGCGGTCCCTGGCGGGCTCGGATGCCGCGCCCAGGGCTCGGGGCCGCCGGCGGCAAGAACCTCGAGGTCTTTTCGGCCACGATCGGCCGTCAGCCTCTCGAGCGCGGCCTGATCGACGAGATCGACCTGCACATCGCGCCGGTGCTGCTCGGCGACGGGATACGGCTGTTCGACAACCCCGGAGGCGCCCCCGTCCGACTGGAGCTGCTCAACGGCGATGACCGCTCGGCCGAGGTGAACGTGCGGTATCGCCCGGTGGCGAGCAGGTAGATCAGCAGCGCGAAAATCCAGTGAAGATTGTCTTTCCCTTTACGCATCGATCAGCTAACTTGCTCCCTACCGTCGGCCGAACGGGCGATCGGAAACCGGTGCCCCACAAGGGCTCACGGGAAGGGAGGAAGTTCATGGCCAC